>CANFNE010000050.1 GCA_947448105.1 Burkholderiales bacterium | reverse complement strand
CGGCTAACGCACCACTGGGCGCTACCCGTTTTTGTAGGAGCGGCGCCCTCGCCGCGAATCGCCTCGGCGACGCCAAAACCTCGAAAACCTTCGCGGCGAGGCGTCGCTCCTACGCATCAGGCGACCACTACCTAGCGCGACCCCGGTAGATTCGTAGCCGAAGCGACGAAACCAAATGTGGCTGTTTTGCTCCCCCTTTCCTCACCGCCGGGGAGGAAAGGGGGCTGGGGGGATAGGCGGGGAAAGCAAGCGCCTGGATGAACACGCCATTCAGCAACGAAACCAGACTACCAAGCCCGCGCCAAGCGTTCCCGGCTCACCCAAGTGGCATGAAACCCGTTTGGCACCCGCTGGGGCAAGGCGATGCGCGCCACCGGGCCCTGGGCCACGTCGTGGGCGTCAAACACGGTGGCGTACGAGCGCGCGGCCAGCGCGTCCCACACAAAGCCGACCAAATAGCCGTCGTCCTCGGCCACGGCGTGGTCTTTGGGGGCGAAGCTGTGTTCGTTAAACCAGTGGTGCATGCCGGCGTGGAAGCTGCTGCAGCTGTTTTGCTGCAGGTCGTGGCGGGCGATACCGCAAAAGCGCGGCTCCTCAGGCCCGGTGCCGTTGGCCATCAGGGTGTTCCAGGAATAGCGACTGCGCTCGCCCAGATACGCGCTGTTGATGATGGGGAATTCCTGGTTGAGCACGTCGTCTAGCACCCGCTCGCGCGTTTGGCCGGTGCGCAGGTTAAAGCGCCATTCGTAAAACATGCAGTCCTGGCCAAGCTGGGCGATCAGGCGCGGCAGGCGGCTGGCGTCCAACTGGCCCCGGGCGTCGAGCTGCGGTTTGAAGGGCGTGCCGGTCATGACGATCTCGGTGCCGCCCTGGCCGTCGTCCTCTTCCCAGGCGTTGGACACGTGGTACATGTAGGCCGGTTGGGCCTCAAACCAGCGGATGTCAGACGCCGCCCCGTGGCGCGGCAGCACGCCAAAGCGCGAGGGCAGCCCGGGATAGAACATCACCTTGTGGCGCCCGGCGGCTGCGGCTTCGGGGTCTTGGAACAGTGGCAGGTCGTGCAAAACGCTGTAGTTGCGCGTGACCGCCATGTCGTGCGGCAGGCGTGGCCCGGGCAGGGCTACCGGCACCAGGGTTTGGAGCGTGCCGCTTTTGTCGATCACGCCGTAGTGCATATAGGGCGGCTCTTTGCCATAGCAAAAAAACACAAATTCGCCCGTGCGCTCGTCCACCTTGGAGTGCGCCGAAATATGCAGCCCGGCCAGGCGCGGGTCCATCGCCAGCGTGCCGGTGGTGGCCAGGTCGTGCGGGCGCACGCGGTGCACCTCGCCACCCAGGTACCACATGGCCAGTAGTTCCCCGGCAAAAAATTTGACGTCGGTGTTGGCCGTGTTTTTGAGCGGCATGTCGGGCCGGTCGCGCCGGGGCGGGTCTTTGATGCCCTGCCACAGCGCGCTGCCTGCCGCGCGTTCTTCGGCCAGGCTGGCGGTGGCGATCCAGCGGTTTTGGTATTGCACGCGGCCGCCCTCAAAGCGCAGCGCGTGCAGCATGCCGTCGCCGTCAAACCAGTGGTAGCGCCCGGGCGCGGCAAACTGGCGGTTGGGGCCGTTGCGCACGTGCATGCCGTGCAGGTCGCGCGGGATTTCACCCTCAATGTCGGTCAAATCCACCGTCATTTCGCGCGCCACCGGTGCAAAGCCGCCCTGCAAAACCGCCGTATCGTTCGATCCCATGCCGCCGCTCCTTGTGCCGTTTGATGCAAAAGAGCTTAAAGCAGCACCCCAGCGTTGACAATCGGGGCATGCACCATGCTTTTGAATCGCTGACCCCCGACGTCGTGCTCGACGCGCTTGACTCCGTGGGCTTGCGCGGCGACGGGCGCCTGACCGCCCTGTCGTCCTATGAAAACCGGGTCTACCAAGTGCAGTTGGAAGACGGCGGCGCGGTGGTGGCCAAGTTTTACCGGCCTGCGCGCTGGAGCCAGGCGCAGATTTTGGAAGAACACAGCTTTGCCCAAGCGCTGATGGACGCCGAGATTCCGGTGATTGGGCCCCTGCACCTGAACGGCACCACGCTCCACCCCTTTGGCGGCTTTGACTTCAGCGTGAGCCCGCGCCGGGGCGGGAGGCCGCCCGAGCTCGACGACGGCGAGGTGCTGGAATGGATTGGCCGCTTTTTGGCGCGCATCCACAGCGTGGGCGCCAAAAAGCCGTTTGCGGTGCGCCCCACGCTCACCCTGGCCACGTTTGCGCAAGAACCCAAAGACTGGCTGCTGGCCCATGAGATGGTGCCGCTGGACGTGCAGTCCGCCTGGAGCCGCGCCTGCGACGAGGCCATGGCGCTGATCGCGCGCCACCCGGCCCTGACCGGGCATGCCTCGCCCATTCGCCTTTTGCGCCTGCACGGGGACTGCCACCCCGGCAATATTTTGTGGACGCCAACAGACGCCGCCGCCAGCGCCGGGCCCGGGCCGCATTTTGTGGACCTGGACGATGCCCGCATGGGGCCCGCTGTGCAAGACCTGTGGATGCTGCTCAGCGGCGACCGCGGCCAGCGCAGCCGCCAATTGGGCGCGCTGGTGGACGGCTACGAACAGTTCCGTGAATTTGACCGCGAAGAGCTGGCCCTGATTGAGCCCCTTCGCACCCTGCGCCTGATCCACTACAGCGCCTGGCTGGCCCGGCGCTGGAGCGACCCGACCTTTCCCGCCAACTTTCCGTGGTTTGGTTCGAGCGACTACTGGCAGGGGCAGGTGCAAATGCTGGTGGAGCAATGCGAAGCCATGCAGGAAGACCCGCTGGTGGTCTGAACCATGAACGCTCAACCATGACCGCGCACTTGCCCACCCTGAACCTGATAGGCGCGGGCCGCGTCGGCCAAACCCTGGCGCGGCTGTGGACGCAGGCCGGGGTGTTTGCGGTGCAAGACGTGCTGACCACGTCAACGGCCGGCGCACAAGCGGCCTGCCTGTTCATTGGCGCAGGCACGCCCGCCCCCAGCCTGGATGCCATGCGCCGCGCCGACGTGTGCTTGATTGCCACCACCGATGCGCAGATTGCGTCAAGTGCAGCGGCCCTTGCCGCCCGAATGACCATGGCCCAGGCCGGTACCGCAGAAACCCGCTTGGTCTCCAGCGCGAAGGACGCGACCGCCGACCCGGGAGCCCAAGGCTTGCGGCGCCCGCCCACCGCCTTTCACTGCAGCGGCGCCCTGCCCGCCAGCGTGCTGGCGCCCCTGGGCGCGCTGGGTTGGCAAGTCGCCAGCGCCCACCCGATTTTGAGTTTTGCCACGCCAGAAGCCGCCTGCGCCCAGTTTGCCGGCACGCCCTGCGCCCTGGAAGGCGACCTGGCGGCGCGCGCGCTGCTGCAAGAGGCTTTTGCCGCCATCGGCGCACAGTGTTTTGAGGTGCGCAGCCAGGACAAACTGGTCTACCACGCAGCCGCCGTCTTTGCCACCAACTTCTTGCCCGTGCTGCAGTCGGTGGCCGAAGACGCCTGGCGCGCCAGCGGCGTGCCCGAGGCGCTGCTGCCCCACTTGCGCTCCTCACTCTTGAACAACGCCGTGGCCAATATCACCCGCCTGGGCCCGCAAGGCGCGCTCACCGGCCCGGCGGCGCGCGGCGACACGGCAGCCATCGCCCGCCAAGCGGCGGCTGTGGGCGCATGGGACGAAAAATCGGGTGCGGCCTATGCCGCGCTCAGTGCCTTGGCGCTGCGACTGGCAGGCCATACGCCACCCGCCAATGGCGACGCGGTGCTTTAGACTGGTTGCACCATGAACACCATCCCCGCAATTCCCAACCACCTGGCCGACGCACTCGCAGCGCAAGGGCCGGTGGTGTCGGCAGTTCGCGCCGCGCTGCCGCAAGCCTTGGCCGTGTACGCCTTTGGCAGCCAGCTCGCAGGCACGGCCCAGGCGGGCAGCGACCTGGATCTGGCCGTGCTGGTGGCCGCTTACGCCGACCCGGTGGCGCTGTGGGAACTGGCCGGTAGCCTCGAAGACTTGGTGGGCTGCACCGTCGATCTGCTGGACCTGCGCGCAGCCAGCACCGTCATGCAATACCAGGTGCTGCAAGGCGGCTTGCGTCTGTGGGGCAAGCCACTGGAAGCAGGGCTGTTTGAATGCTTCATCCTGAGCGAGAAAACCGCGCTCGACGATGCCCGCAGCGGCTTGCTGGCCGACATTCAACACACGGGGCACATCTATGCACGATGACACCCTGGTCAACAAGGCCGCCAGTATTGAACGCTGCGTGGCCCGTGTCAAAGAAGAATATGCGCGCAACCCCGACACCTTCGCCCAGGATTTCACGCGCCAGGACGCGGCGATTTTGAACATCCAGCGCGCCTGCGAAGCGGCGCTCGACATGGGCCAGCACCTGGTGCGCCGCGAACGCTTAGGGCTACCACAAAGCGCACGCGATGTGTTTGAGCTGCTGCACGCGAGCGGTTGGCTGACGGCAGACTTGGCTGCGGCCATGAAGCGCATGGTGGGCTTTCGCAATATTGCGGTGCACGACTACCAGGCCTTGCAGCTGCCCATTACCGTCAACATTATTTGCCACCACCTAGGTGAATTTTTAGCTTTTACCCAGGCCGTGCTGACGCACGACGCCCAGCACCCGCCCACCGCTTAAGAGCTGGTAAGCCAGCCCTGTCATCGCCACGCAGCACGGCTCAGGCCCGATGCGAACTCCCCGCATTCGCCGAGCCGCCGCGCTGGCGCCACGCAAACACCAGCAATACGCCCACTACCACCACCGCCAGCGATTGCTGCAACGGCGTGTTCTGCGCAAAGTCCAGCGGCTCGTCCAGCAGCACGTACACCGTGGCCGCCAATAAAACGGCCACTGCGCGCAAGTGCCAGCCTTGGGCCTGCACATAGACCGCGCCCAGGCGCCGCCACAGCAGATTGCCCAACAGGCCTGCCAACACGCCCAGGCCCGCGCCCACCGCCACGTCGCCCGGCCAGTGCGCGCCCACGGCAATGCGCGACAAGCCCACGGCGCCAGCCAGCAACCACAGCCATGCAAACCGCGCGCGGCCTCGCGCGTCGAGCGCAAAGTACAGGCTGCTGGCCACGGCAAAAGCGGTCAGCGTATGGCCCGAGGGCATGGACGCGACTTCGAGCTTTTCACCCACCAATCTGAACAGACTGTTGTCCACCACCGCCGCCGGACGCGGGCTGTCCAACAAGCCCTTGCCCACGCGCGCGAACACCACCCCAAAAGGCACGGCGCACAGCCAGGCCCACAGCAGGCGCGGTGCCAGCACCAGCAAGGGGGATGTGGCCGCCAGCACGCCCCAGGCATTGCCCAAGAGTGACAGTCCGGTCCATACCGGCGCGGGCAGCAGCAGGCAGGCCTGGTTAAGGGCCACAAACAGCGCGGGCTCGCCCCAGTGCAGCCACAGTGGTGCACTCACGCCCAGCATGATGAGCGGCAAGGCCCAGCGGCCCACGGTGTGGCGTGTGGAATGACGGGGCATTTATTCCGTCCTCAAGCGCGGTTGCGGACTGCCCGACCAGCCGTGGCAGGCATAAAACCGAAAACTCGCCAGCGGCGCGCCCCAGTGGGTGGCCGCCTGCGTGGCCAAAAGCTGGCAGTCACGAAAGCCGTGTGCGCCCAGCGGCACCGCATAGGCCATGGCCGACCAGTCCAGCAGCAAGGTGTCACCGCCCACCGGCAAGTCGCCCGCCCAGAGGTCAAATTGGTCAAAGCGGTCTTCGAGCACATGCACGGGCAGTGGCCGCGCGTACCAGCCCATGCGGCTGGCCAGCGTCCAGTGTTGCACCGACACGCTGCCCAGGCCTTGTTGCGCGGCCAAAGCGCGGGCCTGAAAGCCTGCGGCTTGCCAGCCGTGCAAATCAACAAAGGGGTTTCGGCCCACCGGCGTGTCGTCAAAGCTGCGCGCCAGCAAGGGCGCGCCCGCGCTGAGCATGAGCCAGAGCAAGGCCGCGCTAGCCAGCGCCTGCACCGCCACCAGGGCGCCTATGACCAAGCGCTGCAAACGCCGCGCTCCAAAGGCCGCACCCTGGCCCCAGGACGCGGCCAGGGCCACACCCGCAAACGGCGCCAGCGCCACCCAGGCCGGCGCCGTCCAATGCGGCAGGCTGCTGCCCCCGCCCGAAAGCCAGGCCAGCACCGCAAACGGGAGCACAAAAAACAGCCGCAGTCCGCCCGCCCGGGTGCGCGCCCAGGCGCCCCACAGCAGCAAGGGCCCGTAGGACAGCAACTGCACCAGCGCAAAACGCAGCACTTCCTGCGCCTGCCACATGCTGCCCGCGCCGTGCTGGGCTTGGTAGGCAAACGATACCCATCCATTGCGCGCGTTCCACACCACCACGGGCGACACCAGCGCCAAGGCCAGCGCGATAGCCGCCCACAACGCGGGCAAGCGCAAGACACGCAGCCCATGCGCCTGCAACAGGCACAGCGCGGCTGCCAGCGCAAAAAAGACCGCCGTGTACTTGCTCAAACCCGCCAGTCCCAGAAGCAGGCCCAAGCCCAGCCAAGGCCACGTTGTGCGCAGCGCGTCCAACTGCATCAGGCGCTGGGTTTGCAGCATCACGGCGGCGGCTAACAACATCAAGAGCGTGTCGGGCAAGAGGCCAATCGCCAGCACATGCAACAGCGGGGCGAGCGCCAGTGCTGCCACCGCCCACAGGCCAGCGCACACCGGCGCGCTACCACCCTCAAAAGGCAGGCCCTGCGCCAGCCGGTAGACCAGCAGCACCGTGCCCAACCACAGCGCACCGGGCAGCAGGCGCAACAGCACAACAGGCGCCTGCAGCGCCACCAATGGCCACTGCACCCAGCCCACCAGTGGCGGGTGGTCAAAATAGCTCAGCGCCGGGTGCGCCGCGTACAGCAGGTAATGCGCCTCGTCCACCGACAAGCCCATGGCCGCGCCCAGCGCCAGGTGGGCCAGCAGCAAGGCACCCATGACCAAAACCAGGCCCGGGCGCAGCTGGAAGTCGCGCAGGTCCTTAGGCACCACGGTTGCGCTGCTTGGAAGGGTGATTTTTTGCCATGCCGCAGTCTAAACTGCGGGCCTGCTGCGGCAGCGCCGCCCTCATTGACCCATCACCGAAAGAATCTACCCATGCCCACTTACCACGTTGAAATGATCGAAGGCCGCACGCTGGAACAAAAGAAAAAGCTGGTACAAGAAATCACCCGCGTCAGCGTCGAAGTCCTGGGCGGCTCGCCCGACTCGGTGGACGTGCTGATCACCGACGTCAAGGCCGAAAACTGGGCCACCGGCGGCAAGTTGTGGAGCGAGCCACGGGGGACTTGAGCAAGCCACGCTAGCGGCAGTGACCTGAATCATTTTTTTATAGCTACAATCAAATCATGCCGAGTTGGGACGAAGCAAAGCGCCTTCGCAACCTCAAGAGCCACGAAATAGACTTTGTGGGGTGTGAGGCGGTCTTTGACGGCCCGGTCGTCACCTGGGAGGATGCCCGTGAGGCTTATGGGGAGCAACGAATCAATTTGCTCGGCTGGCTGCGCGGCATTGTTGTGCACATGACTTACACAGAGCGAGGTGATGGGCCGCACATCATCAGCCTTCGCAAGGCAGAGAAACATGAAATCCGTCGCTACGCCAAAGAAACTACCGGCTACTCCCGCTGAATGGGAGCGGCTAATCGCCGCTGCGCCTGGCAAGGACCGGGCGCCGACACCTAGCGAAGCGCTGCAGATGGAGCAGGCTATCGTCGTACACGGCGGCGGTTACGCAGCGGTACGTGACGCAATGGCTAAAAAGCGTATGCGCGGCGAACGTGGGCCCCAAGCCACGCCCACAAAAAAACTCGTAAGTGTTCGCTACAGCCCGGAAGTTTTGCAGTATTTCAAAGCGACGGGCGCGGGCTGGCAAACCCGCATGAACGAGGCGCTGCTCGAATGGGTACACACGCATCCCAGCAATAGCGCCAGCGGCACCTAAATCGATGAAGGCGGCGAATGCCCATATCACCCGCCCCCCACGTTTCCCGCTTGGCGCAAAAGCGTAAACTGTTTCCATGTGCCAATTGCTAGGAATGAACAGCCGCTTACCGGCCAGCCTGACCCTGAGTTTTACCGGTTTTGCCCAGCGTGGCGGCTGTACCGACCACCATTCGGACGGTTGGGGCATCGCTTTTTTTGAGAGCGACGGCGACCAACCCGGCAAAGCGGCGCGGCACTTTGTGGACAAAGAAAGCGCGTCCACCTCGCCCATTGCGCACATGCTGCGCAGCTACCCCATCAAAAGCCACAACGTGGTGGCCCATGTGCGCAAGGCGACGGTGGGCGCGGTCAATGTGGAAAACTGCCACCCCTTTGTGCGTGAACTCTGGGGCCGCTACTGGGTGTTTGCCCACAACGGCGACCTCAAAGACTTCGCGCCCCTGCTGCACGGCAGCTTTCGGCCGGTGGGCACGACCGACAGCGAGCTGGCGTTTTGCTGGATGCTGCAAGAGATGAACAAGTCACACGCCGGCGTGCCGTCGGAGGCTGAACTCACGCACACGCTGCGCGACCTGGCCCAGCGCATCGCCAAGCACGGCACCTTCAACTTTTTGCTCAGCAACGGACAGGCGCTGTGGGCGCACGCCAGCACCAAGCTGCACTATGTGCTGCGCCAGCACCCGTTTAGCGAAGTGCAGCTCAAGGACGAAGACCTGAGCGTGGACCTCTCGCAACTCAACTCACCGGACGACCGCCAGGTGATTGTGGTGACCGAGCCGCTCACCTCCAACGAAGCCTGGGTCGCCATGGCGCCGGGGGAGTTGCAGGTGTTTATTGGCGGGCAGCCGCTGTAAGGCCTGACTGTTCACAGGCCGCGCGCTCCAGCGCGTCCATGAACATGGCGGCCACGTCAAAGCCGGTCTGGTCGGTGATTTCCTGAAAGCAGGTCGGGCTGGTCACATTAATCTCGGTAAGGTGGGTGCCGATGATGTCCAGGCCCACCAGCAGCAAACCACGCGCCGCCAGCACCGGGCCAATCGCCTCGGCCACGGCGCGGTCGGCCGCATTGAGCGCCTGCGCCACACCCAGGCCACCCGCTGCCAGATTGCCCCGCACCTCGCCGCCCTGGGGAATGCGCGCCAGGCAAAACGGCACCGGCGAGCCGCCGATCACGAGCACGCGCTTGTCGCCCTCGCTAATGGCGGGCAAAAACTTTTGCACCATCAGGCTTTGTGCGCCGTCTTTGTTGAGCGTCTCGGTAATCGCGCCCAGGTTCAGGCCATCGTCCTTGACCCGAAAAATACCGCTGCCGCCCATGCCGTCGAGCGGTTTGAGGATGATGTCGCGGTGCTCTTCGTGAAAAGCGCGCACGGCCACTGCGTCGCGCGTGACCAGCGTAGGGCCGATGAACTGGGGAAACTCCATGACCGCCAGCTTCTCCGGGTGGTCGCGCAGCGCACGCGGCTTGTTGAACACCTTGGCACCCTCGCGCTCGGCTTGTTCGAGCAAATGCGTGGCGTAGAAAAACTCGCTGTCAAAGGGCGGGTCTTTGCGCATGACGATGGCGTCAAAACTGCGCAACTCGCGCACCGCACTGCTTTCCACAGCAAACCAGTCCGCCGGGTCACCGGTCAGGCGAATCTGGCGCACCAGCGCTTGCACTACGCCGCCACTGCGCCAAATCAGCGCGCGCGGCTCGCAGGCCGCCACCGTGTGGCCGCGCGCCTGGGCTTCGCGCATCATGGCAAACGTCGTGTCTTTGTAAATCTGGAAAGACTCCAGCGGATCGGCCACGAACAGGATTTGCATCAGGGAATTCTCCAGACAGACAGACCGCGCAGCGTCACATGGGCCGCAGCGGCAATAAACACGGGGCAGCCGGCGATTTAGGCCTGGCGCTTGGCGGGACGGTAGTGTTGCACAGCCAGGGCCACCGCCCCGGCCACCACGCCCCAAAAGGCCGAACCCACGCCGCCAATGACCACGCCGCTGAGCGTGATGAGAAAGGTCACCATGGCAGCCTCGCGGTCAGACTCTTTGTGCAGGGCCGCCGCCAGTGCGCTGCCAATGGTGCCCATCAGCGCCAGCCCGGCAATAGCCGCTACTAATTCTTTGGGGAAGGCGGTGAGCACCGCCATGATGGTGGCGCCAAACAGGCCTAAGCCGATGTACAACACGCCGCACGACACGGCAGCTGTGTAGCGCCGCGCGCGGTCGGGGTGCGCCTCGGGCCCCATGCAGATGGCCGCGGTAATGGCGCTCAGGTTGAGCGAAAACGCGCCAAAGGGCGCCAACACCAGCGTGGTAAGTCCCGTGAGCGTGATGATTTTGGAGACGGGCAAGCCCGCGTCACCCCCGTGCGCGCGCTCGTCGCCAAAACCCGAGGCGCGGATGGCCGCCACGCCGGGCAGGTTTTGCGAGGCCATGGTCACTACAAACAAAGGCAGCGCCAGGCTGACAAACGCCGACAAGGAAAAAAGGGGGGCCACAAACACCGGCACCGTCAGCCCGAGCGGAATATCCACGTGCGCAAACCCGTTTTGCCCCGCCACAAAAAGCACCGCAAACAGCAAAGTAGCAGGCACCGCGTAGCGCGGCGCAAAGCGCTTGCCCAGCACATAGGTCAGCAGCATCAGCACCACCAGGGGCAGCGCCGACTGCGCCGCAGCAAAGCCGGCCAGCCCAAAGCGCGCCAGTACGCCGGCCAAGAGGGCCGAGGCCAGCGCTACGGGAATGCGGTTCATCACCCGTTCAAACCAGCCCGTTGCGCCCACCAGCACGATGAGCGCGGCACTCATCATGAAAGCCCCCACCGCGTCGCCCATGCTGAAGCCACCCGCCAGCCCGGCACTGGCGAGCACCGCCGCGCCCGGCGTGCTCCAGGCCACCATCACCGGTTTGCGCAGCCACAGGGACGGTAGCGCTGTGGCCAGGCCCATGCCTATGCCAATGGCCCACAGCCAAGACGCCAGCATGGCCTGCGTGGCACCAAACGCCTGCGCGGCCTGAAACACGATGGCAATCGAGCTGGTAAAGCCCACCAGCACCGCCACAAAACCGGCGGTAAAGCTCGACCAGCTCAGGTCTTTGAAAAACTGCACGCCAGCCTAGATTTCGATTTTGGAGCCCAGCTCGACCACCGAGTTGCTGGGCAGATTCAGGAAGTCGGCGGCGCTGCTGGCGTTGTGGTGCATTTGGGCAAACAGCTTTTCACGCCACTGCGCCATGCCTTCGCCCAGCGTGGGCACCACCGTGTCGCGCGACAAAAAGTAGCTCGTCATCATCGGGTCCAGCGCCACGCCACGGCCTTTGAGCTGCTGCAGGGCCTTGGGAACGTCGGGGTCGTTCTTGAAGCCGTAGTTGATCAGCACCTGCCAGCAGTCGTGGCCCAGGCGCTCAATCTCAATGCGTTTGTCCAACCCGATCCAGGGCACCTCTAGGTTGCGCACGGTAACGAACAGGTTGGTCACGTGCAGCACCTTGTTGTGCTTGAGGTTGTGCAGCAAGGCGTTGGGCACGGTGCCCACGGCGGCGGTCAAAAACACGGCCGTGCCTTCGACGCGGGTGGGCGGGCTGACAAACACGGCTTCTAAAAAGCTGGGCAAGTCCATGGAATCGGCCTTGAGTTTGGAGCTCAGCAAAGCGCGCCCGTCTTTCCAGGTGCCCATGAACAGAAACACCACCGCGCCGATGAGCAGCGGAAACCAGCCGCCATCAAACAGCTTGAGCAGGTTGGAGCCCCAAAACATGAAGTCCACCGCAAAGAAAAAGCCGGTCGCCAACAGGCACAGCCACAGCGGGTATTTCCAGCCATAGCGCACCACATAAAAAGTCAGCAGCGTGGTGATCAGCATGTCGGTGCACACCGCAATGCCATAGGCTGCGGCCAGGTTGCTCGAGGACTTGAACATCACCACCGCCAGCACAATGGCGGCGAACAAGCCCCAGTTGACAAAGGGAATGTAGATTTGCCCGGCCTCGCGCACGCTGGTGTGGATCAGGTTCAGGCGCGGCAGGTAGCCCAGCTG
>CANFNE010000049.1 GCA_947448105.1 Burkholderiales bacterium | reverse complement strand
TGGCTGGCGGCAGGGGGCTTTCCGGGCTGGCATTTGTTGCTGGTGTTTACGCTGGGTACGGTGCTGATGCGCAGCGCGGGCTGCTGCATTAACGACGTGGCCGACCGCGCGTTTGACCGCCATGTGCAGCGCACCGCCGAGCGGCCGGTAACCAGCGGACGGGTGTCGGTGCGCGAGGCGCTCTTGGTGGGCGCCGTGTTGGCGCTGCTTGCGTTTGCGCTGGTGCTCACCACCAACGCCGCCACCATCGCCTGGTCGTTTGCTGCGCTGGCGGTGGCGGTGGTGTATCCGTACGCCAAGCGCGTGGTCGCCATGCCGCAGGCGGTGCTGGGCGTGGCTTTCAGTTTTGGCATTCCGATGGCGTTTGCAGCGGTCACCGGCGCGGTGCCTCCGCTGGCGTGGCTGCTGCTGTTGGGCAATTTGTTTTGGGTGCTGGCCTACGACACCGAATACGCCATGGTGGACCGCGAGGACGACTTGCGCATCGGCATCAAAACCTCGGCCATCACGCTCGGGCGCTGGGACGTAGCCGCCATCATGGGCTTTTATGCCGCGTATCTGGCGGTGTGGGGTGCGGTGCTGTCCGTCTCAGCCCTGAACAACTACTGGATGGTCGGGCTGGCGGCGGCGGCGGCGCAGGCGCTATGGCACTTTGGCCTGATCCGCGACCGCAGCCGGGACGGCTGCTTCAAAGCCTTTCGGCTCAACCACTGGGTTGGCTTTGCGGTGTTTGCAGGGATTGCGCTGAGCGTCTAAGCCAGCGCCGGAATAAGCGCCTTAAACGCCAAAGATCCGCGCCAGCCGCACCATCACGCCCTGGGCCCACGGCGCCACGTAACGCAGCCGGGGCCGCGCCGCCTCGCTGGCCTGCACGATTTTGGCCACGATGGAGTCGGTGCTGCGCGCTTCCAAAAATGCGAAGGTGCGCTTCTCCTTGGCCTTCATGGCAGCCACCTGGCCATAGAAGTAAGACTTCTCGTCCATCCAGGCGTATTTGCTGTCGCTCATCTGCTGGTTAAAGCCGGTGTGGATGGCGCCGGGCTCGATCACCGCCACCTGCACGCCTTTGCCGAGCTGGTCCATTTCTTCGCGCAGACCAGCAGCGGCAGCGGACAGCGCAAACTTGGTCATCGAATACGGCATCAAAAACGGCATGGGCAAGCGCCCGGCAATCGAGCTGACAAACAGCACCGTGCCGCGCCCACGCGCAATCATGCCGCGCAGCGCCAACTGCGTGAGCGCCAGGGTGGCAAACACATTGATCTCAAACACCCGGCGAATGCGTTCCATGTCCACCTCGGCCAGCGAACCCGACTCGCCCATGCCGGCGTTGTTGATCAGCACGTCCACCGGCCAGTCCAGCACTTGCGCGCGATCAAGGGCGTCGGTGATGTCGAGCTTGTGCACCTCCAGCACCACATTGCGGCGGGCGGCCTCGGCACGCAATTCGTCGGCCTGCGCCATGCTGAAGGTGGTGGCCAGCACGCGGTGACCACGCAAGGCCAGGGCAAAGGCAGCGTCGCGGCCAATGCCGGTGCCCGCGCCGGTAATCAGGATGGTTTTTTTCATGGAAAGGGCTTTCTGGCCTGGTGCAGCCACGGTCACTAAGGAAGCGGGCGGGCCGCCAAGGGCGCGTGCTGCAAAACAGCGCCACCGGGGCACGCAGCCCGGCGGCGCTTGAGCGCGTGTGCTTGCTTATTTGGCCTTCAGGCACTCGCTCATGAACTTCTTGCGCTCATCGCCCTTGAGATCTTTGGTCTTGGCGTCGGCGTTGCAGGTCTTCATCTTGTTTTGCTGCGCGGTGCCAGTCTCAGGCGCGGAGGCAGCGGCGGCGGGCTTGGCGCTCAGGCATTCGCTCATGAACTTCTTGCGCTCGTCGCCTTTGAGTTCTTTGGTTTTGGCATCGGCATTGCAGGTGCCCATCTTGTTTTGCTGGTCGGTGGCCGCCTGGGCGCTCCCCATCGACAACGCGAAACCAAGCCCCAAAGCGATCAATACAAAAATGCGTTTCATACAAACTCCCGTGGTGTAAAAGTGAAGCGTCGGTCGCTGCCGACAGACTGCGTGCAGACCCGTTCTGCCACGCAGGCTCCAGCATACAACGCGCAGAAGTGATCCGGCGCACGCACCGGACGCACGACGGACACAGGTCAGACAGGGGCCAGACACGGGCCGCAGAGTGGGGCGCCGTAAAATCGCGGGCTATGCTTCTTGTCAAAACCGAACTCCTGCAAGCGCTGGCCGCTGCCCTAGAAACCCTGATGCCCGGCGCTGGCGCCAAAGCCGCGCTGGAGTCGCCCAAAGTGGCCGCCCACGGCGACTTTGCCACCACTGCCGCCATGCAACTGGCCAAACCGCTGCAGCGCAACCCCCGCCAGGTGGCCGAACAATTGATTGCTGCCATGCTGGCGCAGCCCGCGTTCGCGCAATGGGTGGACGCGCTAGAGATCGCCGGACCGGGCTTTATCAATATCCGCCTCAAACCTGCTGCCAAACAGCAAGTGCTGCGCGAAGTGCTGGCCGCAGGCAGCACTTTTGGCCAGCAAGCGCCCAAGGACCAGCGCCTGCTGGTGGAATTTGTCTCGGCCAACCCGACCGGCCCGCTGCACGTGGGCCACGCCCGCCAGGCGGCGCTGGGCGACGCCATTTGCAATCTGTACGCCAGCCAGGGCTGGAATGTGTACCGCGAGTTTTATTACAACGACGCCGGCGTGCAAATTAACACCCTGGCCACGAGCACGCAATTGCGCGCCCAAGGCGTCAAGCCCGGCGACGCGCTTTGGCCCGAAGCCTCGTACGCGGGTGACTACATCGCTGAGATTGCCGCCGACTTTCTGGCAGGCAAAACCGTGGCCGCCGACGACCGCAGTTTTACGGCCAGCGGCGATGTGAACGACTTGGAAGGCATGCGCGAATTTGCCGTGGCCTATTTGCGCCGCGAACAAGACCTGGACTTGCAGGCCTTTGCCCTGAAGTTCGACAACTACTATTTAGAGAGCAGCCTCTACACCAGCGGCCGGGTGGACGCTGCCGTCGCTGCGCTGGTGGCGGCCGGCAAAACCTTTGAGAAAGACGGCGCGCTGTGGCTGCGCTCCACCGACTACGGCGACGACAAAGACCGGGTCATGAAGAAAAGCGACGGCAGCTTTACCTACTTCGTGCCCGACGTGGCCTACCACCTGGCCAAATGGGAGCGCGGCTTTACCAAGGTGGTCAACATCCAGGGCACGGACCACCACGGCACGATTGCCCGGGTGCGCGCCGGGCTGCAGGCGGCGTCTGCGTTTCTCGACCTGGACATTCCAGTGGGCTACCCGGACTACGTGCTGCACACCATGGTGCGCGTCATGCGCGGCGGGGCCGAGGTCAAAATCTCCAAGCGCGCGGGCAGTTACGTCACCCTGCGCGACCTGGTGGAATGGACCAGCAAAGACGCGGTGCGCTTTTTCTTGCTCAGCCGCAAGCCCGATACCGAATACACCTTTGACGTGGACCTGGCCGTGGCCAAGAACAACGACAACCCGGTCTACTACGTGCAATACGCCCACGCACGCATCTGCTCGGTGCTGGCCGCCTGGGGCGGGAATGAGGCCAGTCTGGCGGGCGTGGACTTGTCCGCACTGACCAGCCCCCAAGCCCAGGCCCTGATGCTGCTGCTGGCCAAATACCCCGAAATGCTGACCGCAGCAGCCGAGGGATTTGCGCCCCACGACGTCACCTTTTACCTGCGCGAACTCGCCGCCTGCTACCACAGCTACTACGACGCCGAGCGCATTTTGGTGGACGACGAGGCGGTCAAACTGGCGCGCCTGGCGCTGGTGGCAGCCACGGCGCAGGTGTTGCACAATGGCCTGGCGGTGCTGGGCGTGAGCGCACCGCGAAAAATGTAATTCACAGGGGTAGCACACAATGAAAAGTCAGCGCGGCGGCACAATTTTGGGCTTTATTTTGGGCCTGCTGGTGGGCTTGGGCATCGCGCTGGGTGTGGCGGTCTACGTCACCAAAGTGCCGCTGCCCTTTATGAACAAGGGCCAGACCCGCGGCGCCGACCAAAACGAGGCCGAATCCAAGAAAAACAAAGACTGGGACCCCAATGCCCTGTTGTCAGGCAAACCGGCGGCCAAAGCACCGGCGCCCGAAGCACCCGCAGCGGATGCGCCGCCGCCCCTGAGCAGCACACCCCCGGTGGCCACAGCACCCACCCCGGCGAGCGCACCGCAAGCCGCGCCCAAGGCCGAAGACAAGGCCGCTGCCAGCGCCGACCCACTCGGCGCCTTGGCCAAGGCCAAGAGTGGCGCGGCCGAGGCGCCCCAAATCGCTTTTTACGTGCAAGTGGGCGCCTTTCGCACCCCCGAAGACGCCCAGGCCCAACGCGCCAAGCTCGCCCTGACCGGGGTGGATGCCAAAGTGACGGAGCGCGAACAGGGCGGACGCCCCTTGTTTCGGGTGCGGGTGGGCCCGTTTGAAAAGGTCGAGGACGCCGAGCGCGCCAAAGACAAGCTCGACAAGGCCGGCAACGAAACCGCCTTGGTCAAGGTTCAGCGCTAAGGCGCCTCGTTTCCCCCGTTTGTTTTGGTCCATTTTTTGGAGTTGGTATGACACTGCAACGCCGTGAATTTTCACAAGCCCTGGTCGCCCTCACTGCGCTGAGCGCGGGCTTTGGCGCCCACGCCCAGGCAGCAAAACCGGTGGCTGGCACCGACTACATGGTGCTGGAGACGCCTGCCTCGGTGGAAGCTCCAGCGGGCAAGGTCGAAGTCGTGGAGTTCTTTTGGTACAGCTGCCCCCACTGCAACGCATTTGAACCAACGCTTGCCGCCTGGGTCAAACAACTGCCCAAGGACGTGGCGTTTCGCCGCGTGCCCATCGCGTTTAACGCCAGCTTTGCGCCCCAGCAGCGCCTGTACTACGCGCTCGAAGCCATGGGCCTGGTAGAAAAAATGCACGCCAAGGTGTTTGCCGCCATCCACTTGGACAAGCTCAAACTCGCCACCGGTGAAGCCATTGTTGAATGGATGGGCAAGAACGGCGTGGACAGCGCCAAGTTCCTGGCCGAATACAACTCGTTTGGCGTGGTGACCAAAACCCAGCGCGCGTCCCAATTGCAAAACGCCTACAAAGTTGAAGGCGTGCCCGCGCTGGGCGTGGCCGGGCGCTTTTACACCGACGGCAGCCTGGCCAAGAGCATGGAGCGCGCGCTGCAAGTGGTGGACTCCCTGGTCGCCGACCAGCGCCCTGCGGCAGCCAAGGCACCGAAAAAAGCCTGAGCCAGGCGCCATGGCCCCAAAAGACGGGGCATGGGCCCGGCGAGAACCCTGTGCTGCGGGGCAATTTCGGTGGCTACAATGCACGAAACCCACCCGCAGCAAGTTTCGTGCCTTTATGAAAATTTTTCCCACCGCCCTGCTTCTGGCCTGCGCCGCGCTCAGCACCCAGGCCTGGGCCGAAAAGGCAGACCGCAGCAAGCCCATGAACATCGAATCCGATGTGCTGCGCTACGACGAATTGCAACAAACCACCGTGTTTACCGGCAAAGTCGTGCTGACCAAGGGCAGCATCCTCATCCGCGGCGCCAAGTTGGAGGTGCGGCAAGACCCTGAGGGTTACCAGTACGGCACCGTCACCGGCTCGGCGGCAGAACCGGCTTTTTTCCGCCAAAAGCGCGACAGCGTGGACGAATTCATCGAAGGCCAGAGCGACACCCTGTTCTACAACAGCAAGACCGACACCGTGCGCTTTGAGAAAAACGCGGTGCTGCGCCGCTACCGGGGCGCCACGCTGGCCGACGAGGTGACCGGCGCCCTTATCGTCTACGAGAACCTGACCGACAAGTTCAACGTGGACGGCAGCGCCCCCGGCGCCACGACCAAAGGCCGTGTGCGCGCCATGCTCACCCCCAAGCCTGAAGGCAAAACCCCATGAATTTTGGCGTCGCCAGCATCACCGCGCCTGCCGGGGGCCCAGTGCCTGGCGCCCCGGCGTCGGGCAATGCCGCCATCGGCCTGCTTGAAGCCCTGCACCTGCAACGCGCTTACGGCAAACGCCAGGTGGTGCGCGACGTGTCACTGGCCGTGCGCACCGGCGAGGTGGTCGGCCTGCTCGGACCCAACGGTGCGGGCAAAACCACGTCGTTTTACATGATCGTCGGGCTGCTGCGCGCCAGCGCCGGCCAGATCACCATCGACGGCCAACGCATCGAGCACATGCCCATCCACCGCCGAGCCCGTTTGGGGCTGGGGTATTTGCCGCAAGAGGCGTCGATTTTTCGAAAGCTCAATGTCGAAGACAACGTGCGCGCGGTGCTGGAGCTGCAGCGCGGCGCGGACGGCAGGCCCCTGCCTAAGCCAGAAATCGAGTCGCGCCTGACGGCGCTGCTGCAAGACCTGCGGGTGGACCATTTGCGGCTGTCGCCGGCGCTGGCGCTTTCTGGCGGCGAACGCCGCCGCGTCGAAATCGCCCGCGCCCTGGCCACGCAGCCGCGCTTTATCCTGCTTGACGAGCCTTTTGCCGGCATCGACCCGATTGCGGTGATCGAAATCCAGCGCATCATCAACTTCCTCAAGAGCCGCAACATTGGTGTGTTGATCACCGACCACAACGTGCGTGAAACGCTCGGTATTTGTGACCACGCCTACATCATCAGCGACGGCAACGTGCTCGCCGAAGGCACCCCGTCCGAGATAGTCCACAACGCCGAAGTGCGACGTGTCTATCTGGGCGAGAACTTCAAAATGTGAATATGGCCCCCACGCTTGTCACTGCGTGTACTGCGCTGCCCCCCGAGGGGATGCTCCCCAGCTTGGGGCGGCCCGGCGCTGGGTTCATGGCCCCCACGCTTGTCACTGCGTGTACTGCGCTGCCCCCCGAGGGGGCGCATTTGCCTTGGGGCGGCCCGGCGGCAAATTCCGGCTCTGTTGCACGGCTCGAGAGCCTGGCATGAGGCAAGGTCTTTCCCTTCGCGTCTCGCAGCATCTGGCGTTGACGCCGCAGTTGCAGCAGTCGATTCGGCTGTTGCAGTTGTCTACGCTGGAGCTGGGGCAAGAGATTGAACAGATGCTTGAGGTCAATCCCTTTCTGGAAATGGACCACGAAGCGGCTGAGCGCGAGCAGTTTGGGCTGGCACAGGCCGATATGCCGGTGAGCGATGGCGACCGCATTAGCGAGTACGCGCCCAGCGCCACCACAGACTTCTCTAGCAGTGCCGACAACAAAGACCAGGACGCCACGCCTCTGAGTGCGGAACCCGGCGACGACGGTGTGAGCTGGGAAGGCGACGGCACCACCGAGACCACGCCCGACGACGGCGAATGGGGCGGCGACGCCAAAGCGCGCACCAACAACCTGGGCGACGACGAAGACAAAGACGCCACCGAGCTGGCGCGCGTGCAAGAGTCGCTGCAAGCGTATTTGCTGCGCCAGGCGCTGCGCCTGCGCCTGAGCGACACCGACAGTGCGGCCTTGCGCTTTTTGATCGAATCGCTCAACGACGACGGCTACCTGGAAGACCCGCTGGAGTCGCTGGCGCAAAGCCTGGCAGGTGACGACCTGGAACAAATCGAAGACCTGGTGCACCACTTCACCGTGGCGCTGGGCCTGCTGCACAGCCTGGAGCCTGTAGGCGTGGGCGCACGCGACCTGGGCGAATGCCTGCGCCTGCAAGTGCGCGCCCTGCTGGCCGACATGGACACGGACGCGCCTGCACACGACCTGGAGCGCGAGGTGCTGGAAGTGGCTTTGCGCGTTTGCCAGCAGCCCATGGACTTTTTGGCGCGGCGCGACATCAAACGCCTGGTGGCCCTGGGCGTGGGCAGTGACGCGCTGGTGCGCGAAGCCATTGCCCTGATTGCGCGCCTGGAGCCCAAACCGGGCCGGCGCTTTGTGGACGTAGAGCGCAACATCGTGGTGCCCGATGTGTTGGTCAGCGCCATCCACAAGCCCGGCGCCACGCCTAAATTTCGGGTGCAGCTTAACCCTGACGTGATGCCGCGCCTGCGGGTGCACGACATATACGCCAACGTGCTGCGCAACCACAAAGCAAGTTCGAGCCACGCCGGCCTGCAGCAGCGCCTGCAAGAGGCGCGATGGTTTATCAAAAACATCCAGCAACGCTTTGACACCATCTTGCGTGTGAGCACAGCGGTGGTGGAGCGGCAAAAAAGCTTTTTTACCCATGGCGAACTGGCCATGCGCCCGCTGGTGCTGCGCGAGATTGCCGAAGAACTCGGCCTGCACGAGTCCACCATCAGCCGCGTGACCACGGCCAAGTACATGGCAACGCCCTTTGGCACGTTTGAGCTGAAGTATTTCTTTGGCTCAGGCCTGGACACCGAGTCGGGCGGCAGCGCGTCAAGTACGGCGGTGCGCGCCATCATCAAGCAGTTCATTGCCGCCGAGAGCAGCAAAAAACCGCTGAGCGATAACCAGTTGTCCGAGATGCTGAAAGAACAAGGCATTGAATGCGCACGGCGCACCGTGGCCAAGTACCGCGAGGGGCTCAAGATTGCCCCGGCGAGTTTGCGCAAAGCGCTTTGAAGGAATCCGTTTGAACCAGCTCCAACTCTTTTTACCCTGCGCCGCCGGGGTGGAAGACTATCTTGCCCCCGAAATTTTGCAGATCACCGGCCTGCCGCCGGGCTGCATTACCAAGCAGCGCGGTGGCGTGGCGGTGCGCACGTCCCTGAGCGACGCGATGCGCCTGAACCTGTACTGCCGCCTGGCGCAGCGCGTGCTGGTGCTGGTGTCCTACACCGAATACCGCGCCGAGGCCGACCTGTACCGCGCCGCCATGGCCGTGCCCTGGGAACGTTGGTTTACACCGCGCCAGAGCATCAAGATTGAAATCACCGCGCAGCACAGCCCACTCACATCGCTCAACTTTGCCGCGCTCAAGGTCAAGGACGCTGTGTGCGACCGTTTTCGCGAAACCTCGGGCAATGTGCGGCCCAATGTGGACACGCAATGGCCCGATGTGCGCATTTACGCGCACCTGACCACGGACGCTTGCTCGCTCTACATCGACACCTCGGGCGAGCCGCTGTTCAAGCGCGGCTGGCGCGAGGACAAGGGCGACGCGCCCCTGAAAGAAACCCTGGCTGCGGCCATGATTGCCGCCAGTGGCTGGGCCTCGGGCGACGACGATTTGCTGCCCCTGTACGACCCTTGCTGCGGCAGCGGCACAGTGCTGATTGAGGCCGCGCAAATTGCCTGCAATATCGCGGCGGGCTCGCTGCGGCGCTTTGCCTTTGAGAAGTTTGTGCCCTTTCGCGCCCAGGAATGGGCCGAGATGAAGAAGGAAGCGGCCGAAGGCGTGGTCAAGCCCGAGCCGGGCCAGCCTGCGCTGATTTACGGCAGCGACGTGTCTTTTCGCATGGTTGACTTTGCGCAGCGCAACGCCGAGCGTGCCGGTGTGGCCGATGTCATTGAGTTCCGCGGCGGCGACGCCTTGCAGCGCATGCCGCCGATTGACGTGTCTGCCACCGGCGGCGGCGTGATGATTTTGAATCCGCCCTACGGCGAGCGCATTGAAGTGGGCGGCGTGGCCGGCGCCGGACGCCGCCATGAACACGCGCCGCAAGACGAGTTTGAAGGCGACGCACAGCAGGGCCGCTTTGGCGCGCGCGAGCTGGCGCATACCGAAGATGGCGGCGAGTTCTTCAGCCAACTGGCCAGCCATTGGAAGAAAAACTTCAGCGGCTGGAGCGCCTGGGTGCTCACACCCGACCTGAAGCTGCCCGGCAAGATGCGCCTGAAAGAATCGCGCCGCGTACCCATGTGGAATGGCCCCATCGAATGCCGCCTGTTCAAATTCGACATGGTGGCCGGGCGCATGGCCAAAGAAGCGGCAGCAGCTAAAGAAGATGCAGCGGCCAAAGCGGCTGGCTCGCCCACCGCTGGCGACTGAGCGCAGCGCTAAGCCCGTGCCTTCGATCTCAAAACCCGCGCAGCCTGCCTGCGTGGTGATAGACACCAACATCGTGCTCGACCTGTTTGTGTTCCAAGACCCGGCCACGCTGGCCCTGAACCAGGCCCTGACCGCCGCACTCACCCTGGGCCAGCCCCGCTGGCTGGCCACAGTCGCGATGCGCGAAGAACTGGCACGGGTCTTGAGCTACCCGCAGGTCCTCAAACGCATGGCCTTTTATGCGCGCAGCGCGCCTGAGGTGCTGGGGCACTTTGACCGCCTGTCACACGCCGTGGACGTGGCACCCAAAGCCAGCGTGACCTGCAAAGACCCGGATGACCAGAAGTTCATTGACTTGGCAGTGCTGCACGGCGCGGCGCTCTTGAGCAAAGACCAGGCGGTGCTGTGCATGGACAAGCGGATGGCTGCGTTGCGTGTGCCTTATGTTGGAAAGGTTTGGCTTGCTGAGCCTCTGTGATTTGCCTGATGGCGGCTTTGTTTTCCCCGCCTATCCCCCCAGCCCTGCCAGCAGGCAAAAACGAGCGATCAGAACGGAATATCGTCGTCCATATCGTCAAACCCACTGGCCGGACGCGGTGCGGGCGCCTGACGGGCAGCCGGTGCGGCCTGGGGCGCGCGGGCGGGTGGGGGTGCCATGCGGCGAGGGGCGGGGGCTCCGCCGCCGTCTTCGCCGTCGCCGGGGCCGCCCATGCCTTCACGGCCGCCCAGGAGTTGCAGTTCGGTGGCGATGATGTCTACCGTGTTTTTCTCAATACCAGCTTGGTCGGTGTATTTGCCGTATTTCAGGCGGCCTTCAACATAGATCGGGCGGCCTTTTTTGACGTATTCGCCGGCGATCTCGGCCAGGCGGTCGTAAAAGGTGACGCGGTGCCACTGGGTGTCTTCCACGGTTTCACCGGTGTTTTTGTCTTTGCGCCGGCTGCTGGTGGCCACGCTGACGTTGGCCACCGCCTGGCCCGAAGGCAGGTAGCGGATTTCGGGGTCGCGGCCACAGTTGCCGACCAAGATGACTTTGTTCACGGATGCCATGGTTTTCTCCAAAATTGTGGCGCCATTATCCCGCCTTTAAGGCGGCGGGGGAAACCCCATGGAGCGGCAGCGGCAGGCGCTTAGGGTCAGGCGAAAGCCGGTGGGCGGGGACTTATCGTGCATGCGCAGCCGCCCTTGGCGATAATGCGCAGTTTGGCCCGGCGCGCACGCTTTGAACACTCCCCACACTCCTTTTGACCTGGCTGGCGCTTTGAATGAGTCGCCCAACACCTCTGGCGCCTACCTGGGCGCCGCGCTGCGGCAAAACCTGATCAGCGTGCGCGGTGCGCGCACCCACAACCTCAAAAACATCGACCTGGACATTCCGCGCAACCAGCTCGTGGTCATTACCGGCCTGAGCGGTTCGGGCAAGTCCAGCCTGGCCTTTGACACGCTGTACGCCGAAGGCCAGCGCCGCTATGTGGAAAGCCTGTCCACCTACGCGCGCCAGTTTTTGCAGTTGATGGACAAGCCCGATGTGGACTTGATCGAAGGCCTGTCACCGGCCATCTCCATCGAGCAAAAGGCCACCAGCCACAACCCGCGCTCCACCGTGGGTACGGTGACCGAAATCCACGACTACCTGCGCCTGCTGTTTGCCCGCGCGGGCACGCCGTATTGCCCCGAACACGGGCAGGCCCTGCAGTCCCAAACCGTGAGCCAGATGGTGGACGCGGTGCTGGCCCTGCCCGAGGGCACGCGGCTGATGATTTTGGCGCCGGTGGCGCGCGAGAAAAAAGGCGAATTCACCGACGTTTTCGCGCAAATGCAGGCCCAAGGCTATGTGCGCTTTCGCATCAACGGCGCGGTGGTGGAGTTTGACGACCTGCCCGCGCTCAAAAAGACCGAGAAGCACGACATTGACGTGGTGATAGACCGCATCAAGGTGCGCGCCGCGCCTCTGCCCGCTGCGGACGCCGAACCGGGCACGCCAGACCCCGAGCGCGCGCAGTATGACGCGCTCAAGCAGCGCTTGGCGGAGAGCTTTGAGGCCGCGCTGCGAGTGGCGGGTGGCCGCGCGATTGCGCTGGACATGGACACCCCCGCCGACGGCAGCGCGCCGCACGAGCACGGCTTTAACGCCAAATTTGCCTGCCCGCGTTGCAGCTACTCGATTAGCGAGCTGGAACCGCGCTTGTTTTCGTTTAACTCGCCGGTGGGCGCCTGCCCGGCCTGCGACGGCCTGGGCCAGCACGACTTGTTTGACGTGGCCCGCGTGGTGGCCTTCCCTAGCCTGAG
>CANFNE010000048.1 GCA_947448105.1 Burkholderiales bacterium | reverse complement strand
GCCATCACCCGCCATTTGTAGGCCCACAAATACGGAAACAAGCGCTGCAAGGTGCCCCAGTCACTGGCCTTGAGACTGGAGGGCGTGGCCGCTGCTGCGCCTGAAGCCAATGGTGCGTGGCGGGGAGAGTCGGCAGAAGGGCCAAAAGAACGCATGGGGGACAATTCAAAACATCAAACTCCGATTGTGCCCATGTCCACACTGCCCCACGCCACACACGCTGCTGCCACGGTAGAGCTTCCCACCGACCAGGTGCTGGTGCTCAAAGTCATTCCCATGCCCGGGGACTGCAATGCCAACGGCGATATTTTTGGCGGCTGGGTGATGGCCCAGGTAGACCTGGCGGGTTCGGTGTTGCCTGCGCGTTACACGCAGGGCCGCATGGCCACCGTGGCCGTGAATGAGTTCATCTTCAAGCAGCCGGTGCGGGTGGGCGACATCTTGTCGTTTTTTTCCAAAGTGGCACGCATTGGGCGCACGTCGATAACCGTGAAAGTGGAAGTGTTTGCCGAACGCTTTCGCACGCAAGGCACCTACGTCAAAGTGACCGAAGCCCTTGTTACCTATGTGGCCATTGACGACCAAGGACGGCCCCGCGAAATACCCAAGTCCTGAGGCGACCCACCCTGTCAATGTGAAATATTGTCGCTAGGTCAGTAAGAACCCTATCAAGGATTTCTTACGGCCCCGCTATAACTGCGCTGCACAACACAGGGAGGTAAGGGTGCAGTTTCTTCAATTGCTGATCAGCGGCGTGGCGCAGGGCTGTATCTACGGACTGATCGCCATGGGCTTTGTGCTTATTTACAAAGCCACCGAGACCGTGAGCTTCGCCCAAGGCGAGCTGATGATGTTGGGCGCCTTTGCCGGCCTGGTCGGCATGACCATGCTGGGCCTACCCTACTGGCTGTCGGTCTTGGGCGCCGTGGTGGGCATGGCCTTGTTAGGCGCACTGATCGAGTTCGCCGTGATCCGCCCCATTCTGGGCCAACCGGCTTTTTCCATCGTCATGCTGACCATCGGCATCGGCTATGTGGCGCGCGGCCTGATCACCATGATTCCTGGCATGGGCACCGACACCCTGGCCCTTCCCGTCCCCTACAAGGACGAAATCTGGCGCGTGGCCGGTCTGGTGCTCAACGTCGAACAAATGGTGGTGATTGCCGCCACCGGCGTGCTGTGCCTCTTGCTGTTTGCACTGTTTCGTTACAGCAAGTTGGGCATCGCGATGCAGGCAGCGTCGCAGAACCAGCTGGCCGCTTATTACATGGGCATTCCGGTCAAGCGGCTCAATGGCATCGCCTGGGGCCTGGCCGCAGCCGTCGCCTGCCTGGCGGGTTTGCTGCTGGCGCCCATTACCTTTGTTCACGCCAACATGGGCTTTATTGGCCTGAAGGCCTTTCCCGCGGCGGTGGTGGGCGGCTTTGGCAGCCTGCCCGGCGCGATTGTCGGCGGGGTGGTGATCGGGCTGGTGGAGTCCTTCTCCGGCTTTTATTTGCCCGACGGCTTTAAGGATACCGCCGCCTACATCGTGGTGCTGGTGATGCTGATGGTCAAACCCAACGGCCTGTTTGGCGAAAAACTGCGCAAAAAGGTCTGACATGCGTTTCATATTCAAAACCGATTACCGGCAAGACGTCGAGCTTGCCAAACACGGCGGCCACCGCTTTTGGTACAGCGTGCTGGTGCTCTTGCTGCTGGCCGCGCCCTGGCTTTTTACGGAGTACTGGCTGGCGCAACTCACCTTTGTGCTGATTTACAGCATCGCGGCGCTGGGCATCATGCTGCTGGCGGGCTTTACCGGCCTGTTTTCGCTGGGGCACGCGGCCTTTTTGGGCGTGGGCGCTTACACGCAAGCGGTGTTGACCAATGCCGGCGTGCCTTTCCCTGTTGCCCTGGCCGGGGCGGGCGCCTTGTCGGCGGCCGTGGGCTGGGTGGTGGGCCTGCCGGCACTGCGGGTCAAGGGCATTTACTTAGGCATGGCGACGCTCTCGTTTGGTTTTATCGTCGAAGAAGTGTTGGCACGCTGGGAATCCATGACCGGCGGCAACGCGGGCATCCACATCAAAAAACCCGACCTCTTTGGCTGGGTGCTGGAAACCGAAGTGCAGTTTTACTTTCTGTGCCTGGTGATCACGGTGGTAGCCACCCTGGGCATCTTGAACCTGCTGCGCGCGCCCACGGGGCGGGCCTTTGTGGCCATTCGCGACTCCGAGATTTCAGCGCAAAGCATGGGCATTCACCTGGCGCGCTACAAGACCCTGTCGTTTGCCATTTCTGCCGCGCTGGCGGGTGTGGCCGGCGCCTTGTACGTGCACAAGCTGCAGTTCATCTCGCCCGACCAGTTCAACATCTTGCAGTCGATTGACTTGCTTTTGATGATTGTGATTGGCGGCCTGGGCTCGGTACATGGCGCGTTTTTGGGCGCGATTTTCCTGATCACCATGCCCCAGCTCATTGCCATGGTCAAAGACTACCTGCCCGCCGTGGTCGGCCAGGCGCCGGGCCTGCAAGGGCTGGTTTACGGTCTGGTGCTGATTGCCTTCGTGCTGTTTGAGCCCATGGGCTTGTACGGGCGCTGGCTCAAGGTGCGCACCTACTTTGAAATGTTTCCGTTCTACCGCAAGGGCATGTTCAAGCGGCAGAAATCCTTCCAAAAATCGGACCGCCTGAAATGACCGCGACCCTTCTATCGGCCAAAAGCTTAAGCGTGCGCTTTGGCGGCGTGCTGGCCGTCAACAACGTGTCTTTTGATGTCAAACAGGGCGAAGTGTTCACCCTGATCGGCCCCAACGGTGCGGGCAAGACCACGGTATTCAACCTGATCAGCCGCATCTACACGCCCACCACCGGAGAGATTGACTACGCGGGCCCCCAAGGCCTGGTCAAGCTCACCAACCAGGCGCCGCAGGATGTGGCCGCGCTCGGTATTGCGCGCACCTTCCAAAACATCGAGCTGTTTGAGCACGCTTCCGTTTTGCACAACCTCTTGATTGGCCGCCACACGCACCGCCATACCGGCTTTTGGCAAGACCTGTTTTTTACGCCCGCCGCGCGCGAAGCCGAACTGCAGTCGCGCGAAAAAGCCGAAGAGGTGATTGATTTTCTGAACCTGCAGCACTACCGCGACACCTTTGTAGCTGGCCTGCCCTATGGCGTGCGCAAGGTGGTGGAAATGGCGCGCGCGCTGTGCACCGAGCCCAAGCTGCTGCTCTTGGACGAGCCGTCCTCGGGTCTGAACGTGGAAGAAACCGACGACATGGCCTTCTGGATCCAGGACATTCAGCAAGAACTCGGCATCAGCGTGCTGATGGTGGAACACGACATGGGCCTGGTGTCCAAGGTGTCGGACCGGGTGCTGGCCATGAACCAGGGCGAGGTGCTGGCCATGGGCACGCCGCGCGAGGTGCAAAACGACCCCGGCGTGATCGAAGCCTATCTGGGTTCGGTGGACGATGTGTCCTCCTTGCGCCGCCCTACCAGCGCCAGCCCGCGCGCTGCTACCGGAGGTGCCGTATGAGCAGCCTGCCACCCGCCATCAGCGACCTGCCGGTGCTCAAGCTCCTGAACGTGGAAAGCGCCTATGGCCCGATCAAGGCCATTCGCGGCGTGAGCCTGCAAGTGCGCCGCGGCGAAATTGCCGCTGTGCTGGGCTCCAATGGCGCAGGCAAAACCACGATTTTGAAAACCATCTCCGGCATCATCGACCCGCGCAAAGGCTCGATCGAGTTCAAGGGTCAGGACATCACGGCCAAAGACCCGTCTTTTATCGTGCAACAGGGCCTGAGCCATGTGCCGGAAGGCCGCGAGGTGTTTCCGCTCTTGAGCGTGCACGACAACTTGCTGATGGGCGCCTATACCCGCCAGGACCGCGATGGCGTAGCGCGCGACATCGAGACCGTGTTTGGCTACTTTCCGATCCTGCGCGAACGCAGCGCGCAAGACGCCGGCCTGCTTTCGGGCGGCCAGCAGCAAATGCTGGCGATTTCCCGCGCGCTGATGGCCAACCCCGACCTGATCTTGCTCGATGAACCCAGCCTGGGCCTGAGCCCCAAGCTGACCAAAGAGATTTTCGAGATCGTGGTGCGCATCAACCGCGAACGCGGCACCACAATTTTGCTGGTCGAGCAAAACGCCAACATGGCGCTTAACGCCTCGGACTACGGCTATGTGCTGGAAAACGGACGC
This sequence comes from Burkholderiales bacterium, assembly GCA_947448105.1. Classification (GTDB taxonomy): domain Bacteria; phylum Pseudomonadota; class Gammaproteobacteria; order Burkholderiales; family Burkholderiaceae_C; genus Allorhodoferax. The sequence goes on along the minus strand of CANFNE010000048.1, from coordinate 8,101 downwards.
ATCGTGATGGAAGACACCTGCGCCCACCTGCGCGAGAAAGACGACATCAAAGAGTTTTACCTCGGCCTCAAAGAAGCCGGTGTGCGCGACGAGCGGCGCTGGAAAAAGAAGAAAACCTGGCGCTAAGCCTGCGCACTCTTATGCCCATGCGCACCCTTTTTACCCCCTCAACCCGCCCCCTGTTACAGGCCGGCGCCAACGCGCGCTGGCAAGGATCCGTATGACGCAACTTTGGGACCTGAGCCACATCCAACCCCAGCACGAAGTGGTGCTGTCCGGGGAAACCATTCCCGCCCTGTTTTGGAACGCGGTCGCCCAGCGCGGGCCTAACGTCTGGATGCGCCAAAAGCACCTGGGCCTGTGGCGCAGCTGGACTTGGAACCAGACCGCCGAAGCGGTGCAAGAAATCGCCGGTGGCCTGCTCAGCCTGGGATTTGCCAAGGGCGAGTGCGCGTCGATTTTGGCCAACACGGTGGTGGAATGGGTTTGGGCCGATTTAGCCGTGTTGTCGGCCTGCGGCGTGTCCAACGGGATTTACCCGACCGACGCTAGCAGCCAAGTGCAGTATCTGTGCGAGGACTCGCGCACCACGGTGCTGTTTGTCGAAGACGACGAGCAGCTCGACAAGGCGCTCGAAGTGCGCGCCCAGCTCCCGCTCTTGCGCAAAATTGTGGTGTTTGACATGGAAGGCCTGCGCACCCTGGACGACCCGGCCATCATCAGCCTGGACGGTCTGCGCGCCCTGGGCAAAAGCTACCTGGCTGCCCACCCCGACGCCCTGGAAGCGCGGTTGCGGCAATGCCAGCCCGAAGACCTCGCAATTTTGGTCTACACCTCGGGCACCACTGGCAAACCCAAGGGCGCCATGCATTTGCAGCAAGGCCTGGTCTACACCGTGCGCGGCTACAACACCCTGGTATCGCAAGACGAAACCGACGAGCGCATGTGCTTTTTGCCCCTGTGCCACATTGCCGAGCGCATGGGCGGCGAGTACTTTGCGCTGTACACCGGCTCCAAAATCAACTTTGTCGAAAATCCGGAAACTATTCCTGAGAACGTGCGCGAGATCGCGCCCACGGTGTTTACCGCCGTGCCTCGGGTCTGGGAAAAGTTTTACTCGGGCGTCATGATTTCGCTCAAAGAAGCCGGCGCCTTGCAGCAGGCGGTGTATGCCTGGGGCATTGGCGTGGGCCAGCGCATCGCCGACTTGGTACTGGCGGGCAAGCCGGTAGGCCAGGGCTTGCGCATGCAGTTTCGCGTGGCGCAGTGGCTGGCGCTCAACAATGTGCGCAAGCTCATCGGCATCCACCGGGCGCGCTTTTTGGTCACCGGTGCGGCGCCTATTTCGCCCGAACTGGTGCGCTGGTACCTGGCGCTGGGCGTGCCCATGCTCGAAGTCTGGGGCATGACCGAGACCTGCGGCGCATCTACCGGCGTCCCGGCCACCGGCATGCGCCCGGGCTCGATTGGGCCGGCGGCTGGCTTTAATGAAGTGCGCCTGGACCCGGCCACCGGCGAAATTTTGGTGCGCGGCAAAAACGTGTTTGCCGGCTACCTGAACCTGCCCGAGAAGACCGCCGAGACCATCGACGCCGACGGCTGGTTGCACACGGGAGATGTGGGTGTGCGCGACCCGGACGGCTACTTCCGCATTACCGACCGGATGAAAGACATCATCATCACGGCAGGCGGCAAGAACATCACGCCCAGCGAGCTGGAAAACGACCTCAAGTTCTCGCCTTACATCACGGATGCGGTGGTCATCGGGGACAAGCGCCCGTATTTGACCGTCATCATCATGATTGACCAGGAGAACGTGGAAAAGTTCGCGCAAGACCAGGACGTGCCCTTTAGCAACTACGCCAGTCTGACGCGCGCGCCCGAAGTGCAGGCGCTGATCCAAGCCGAGCTGGAGCGCGTGAACAAGAAATTTGCCCGGGTTGAGCAGATCAAGAAATTTTTCCTGCTCGACACGCAACTCAGCGCCGAAGACGAAGAGCTCACGCCCACCATGAAGCTCAAGCGCAAGCTGGTCGAGAAGAAATACACACCGCAAATCGAAGCCATGTACGGCGCTTAGCCCCTTTTTTTCTGCACCTTTTTCTAGCCCTTTTGCCTCCAACCCCTTCCTTGAGTTCCCTATGAAACACCAATTTTTCAAACGCTCCTCTCTGGCCGTTCTGGCACTCGCTTTGCTGGGGGCAGGCACCGTGCACGCTGCCGAACAACAAGGCGTGACCAAGACCGAAATCGTGGTCGGCACCATCCAAGACTTGTCCGGCCCGCTAGCGGGCTACGGCAAGCAAGCGCGCAACGGCATGCAACTGCGCATTGACGAACTCAATGAGCAAGGCGGCGTACACGGGCGCCAGATCAAACTGCTGGTCGAAGACTCGGGCTACGACCCCAAGCGCGCGGTGCTCGCGGCGCAAAAGCTGGTGAACCAGGACAAGATTTTCATCATGGCCGGCCACCTGGGCACCGCCCAAAACAATGCGGCCATGCCCATCCAGTTTGAGAAAAAAGTGGTCAACTTCATGCCGCTGACGGCCGCGCGTGAAATGTACGAGGCGCCCAACGAGCTGAAATACGCGCTACTGAGCTCTTACTACGACCAGATGCGCATCACTTTGCCCAAAATGGTGGCCGACAAGAATGCCAAAAAAGTCTGCATCATTTACCAGGACGACGAATTTGGCCTGGAAGTGCTGCGTGGCAGCGAAGCCGGCCTCAAAACTATCAATATGGAGCTGACCGAAAAAACCTCGTTCAAACGCGGCGCCACCGATTTTTCAAGCCAAGTGGCCAAGATGAAAGCCTCAGCTTGCGACCTGGTGGTGTTGGGCACCATCATCCGCGAGACCATCGGCACAGTGGCCGAATCGCGCAAGAACGGTTTTAACCCGGTGTTCTTCACGTCCGTGGCGGCGTACACCGACCTGATCCATAAGCTCGGCGGCAAGGCCATGGACGGTATTTACGCCACCATGGTGGTGCAAAACCCCTACACCGACGAGGCCTCGCAGCCCATCCGCTTTTGGGCCAACAAATACAAAACCAAGTTCAATGAAGACCCCGCCGTGTTTTCTGCCTACGGCTACACCATGATCGACATCATGATCCAGGCCGCGCAAAAAGCCGGCCCGCAGCTCACGACCGAAAGTTTTGTTAAAGCCATGAACAGCCTGACCGTGCCCAGCGACATTTTCGGCACGCCCAAGCTCACCTATACCGCCACCAAACGTTTGGGCAGCGAAGTCTCGCGCCTGTCGCAAATCCAGGACGGCAAGTGGAGGCCCGTGGCGGACGGCAAATAAACGCCCGGCACATCCGGCGCAGCGCCCGAGCTGGTCGCTGCGTACTTACCCCAGTTGCCATGCCGATTGGCGGCCTGGATAATTTTCTGCAACCCTAGGAGAAACCCATGACCCTGAAACCCCGATTTTTAGTTGCCGCGCTGGCAGCGCTCGCTTTCACCGCGCCCCTGGCCATGGCCCAACAACAAGGCGTGAGCAAGGACGAGATCACCCTGGGCTCCATCCAGGACCTGTCAGGCCCCTTGGCCGGCTTTGGCAAGCAAGCACGCCTGGGCATGATGCTGGCGGTCGACGAGATCAACGAGCAAGGCGGGCTCAACGGCCGCAAGATCAAGCTGCTGGTTGAAGACGACGGCTATGACCCGAAGAAATCGGTGCTGGCCGCGCAAAAGCTGGTCAACCAGGACAAGATTTTCATGATGGTCGGCCATATCGGTACCGCCCAGAACATGGCCGCCATGCCGGTGCAGTTTGAGAAGAACGTGATCAACTTCTTCCCCATCACCGCCGCCCGCGAAATGTACGAGCCCTTTCACCGCCTGAAGTACTCGTTTGCCGCCACCTACTTTGACCAGATGCGCATCGCCCTGCCCAGTTTGGTGAAAGAAAAAGGCGTGAAAAAAGTCTGCACGATTTACCAGGACGACGACTTTGGTCTGGAAGTGCTGCGCGGTGCGGAAGCAGGCCTCAAAACGCTGAACATGGAGTTTGCTGAGAAGACCTCGTACAAGCGCGGCGCCACCGACTTTTCCTCGCAAGTGTCCAAACTGCAATCCAGCGGTTGCGAAATGGTGGTGCTGGGCACCATCATCCGCGAGACCATTGGCACCATCGGCACGGCGCGCAAGCTGGGATTCAGCCCCATCTTCCTGGGTTCTAGTGCGGCTTACACCGACCTCATCCACAAGATTGGCGGCAAAGCCATGGACGGCCTGTACGCCACCATGACGGTGCAAAACCCTTACCTGGACGAGGCCTCGCAGCCCATCCGCTTTTGGGCCAACAAGTACAAGACCAAGTTCAACGAAGACCCCACCGTCTTCTCGGTCTATGGCTACATCATCGTCAACACCTTTGCCAACGCCGCCAACAAGGCTGGCAAAAACCTGACCACCGACAGCTTTATCAAGGTGATGGACACACTGACGGTGGAGCCGGACATTTTTGGCGCCGCAAAGTCTACTTTTTCGCCGACCAAGCGCCTGGGTAGCGACGCATCGCGCCTGTCGCAAATCCAGGATGGCAAATGGGTCGCAGTGTCAGGCTATGTGAGCGCCAGCGCGGTCAAATAAGCAACAACCAAGCGCGCGCCCATGCGCCGCTTGCCAATGAAAGCAGCGTGGATTCGTTCCTGCTGCTTTTTTTGTCACCAATTGCGCCTTCGCGCTGCAGCACCCGGACGGGCGCGCTACATTTGACCCATGGGTAAACCGCAAAATTCATTCCCGAAGGCCCCGGAACCGGTCAAGAGTGCGTCGTCCGGCTTTAACGAACTGGTCGAGAAGCTGGACTACCTCTCGGCGGCCGAGGTGGCGCAGGTGCGCCAGGCCTACCGCTTTGCCGACGAAGCCCATTTGGGCCAACTGCGCAGCAGTGGCGAGCCCTATATCACCCATCCTGTTGCCGTGGCCAGCCAGTGCGCCGAATGGAAGCTCGATGCCCAGGCCCTGATGGCGGCCTTGATGCACGACGCCATGGAAGACTGTGGCGTGACCAAGGTTGAGTTGATCGAAAAATTTGGCTCGCCTGTGGCCGAATTGGTAGACGGTCTGACCAAGCTCGACAAACTCTCTTTCAATACCCGCGAAGAAAACCAGGCCGAGTCGTTTCGCAAGATGCTGCTGGCCATGGCCCGCGACGTGCGCGTGATTCTGATCAAGCTGGCCGACCGCACCCACAATATGCGCACCATGGGCGACATGCCGCGCGCCAAGTGGGGCCGCATCGCCCAGGAGACGCTGGACATCTACAGTCCCATTGCGCACCGCCTGGGCCTGAACCAGACCTACCGCGAACTGCAAGACCTGTCCTTTCGCCACCTGCTGCCCTGGCGCTACGCTGTCTTGTCCAAGGCAGTGCACAAGGCGCGCAGCCGCCGGCGCGATCTGCTGCAAAAGGTGAAAAAAGAAATGGAAGCCACCTTTGCCGCCCACGGCATGCCGGTGCGCATTGCCGGACGCGAAAAGTCGCTCTACTCGATTTACCGCAAGATGCACGACAAGCACCTGAGCTTTGCCCAGGTGACCGACGTCTACGGTTTTCGGGTGCTGGTGCCGCAAATTACCGACTGCTACACGGCCCTGGGTCTTTTGCACCAGTTGTACAAGCCGGTGCCGGGCAAGTTCAAGGACCACATCGCCATTGCCAAGGTCAATGGCTACCAGTCGCTGCACACCACGCTGGTGGGGCCGGCCGGCATCAACGTGGAATTCCAGATGCGCACCGAGTCCATGCACCTGGTGGCAGAGTCGGGCGTGGCCGCGCACTGGTTGTACAAGACCAACAACCCGCAGGACAGCAGCAACGAGCGCCTGGGAACGCAGTGGCTGCAATCGCTGCTCGACATCCAGGACGAGACGCGCGATGCCTCCGAGTTTTGGGAGCACGTGAAGGTCGATCTGTTCCCGGATGCGGTGTATGTATTCACGCCCAAGAGCCAGATCATGGCCATGCCGCGTGGTGCTACGGTGGTGGACTTTGCCTACGCCATCCACAGCAATGTGGGCGACCGCACCATGGCCGCGCGCATCAACGGCGAGCAAGTGCCGCTGCGCACCACCTTGAAAAATGGCGATGTGGTGGAAGTCGTTACCGCGCCCAACGCCACACCCAACCCGGCCTGGCTGGGTTTTGTGCGCACCGGGCGGGCGCGCTCCAAAATCCGCCACCACCTTAAAACCATGCAGCTCACCGAGTCCGAAGAGCTCGGCAGCAAACTGCTGGCCCAGGCCCTGCGTGCCGAAGGCATTGAGACCTTCCCCGACCCGCAAACCCACGCGCCCGTTTGGGACAAGCTGCTGCGCTTTACCGGCAGCAAGACGCGGCCTGAACTGCTCACCGACATTGGCCTGGGCAAGCGCATTGCCAATATCGTTGCCAAGCGCCTGGTGCTCTTGCTGGGCGACGTGGGCGAGCGCCCCGACGCCTTGCTGCTCACGCGCGAGCGCTTTGGCGCGAGCAACGCCAACGGCATGGGCACGCTCACCCTGGACGGCAGTGAGAACGCCTCGGTCAAATTTGCGCTGTGCTGCCGTCCTATCCCGGGCGATTCGATCTTGGGCTACCTGGGCCGGGGCGAAGGCCTGGTGGTGCACGCCGCCGATTGCCCGGTCGCCATGCGCTTGCAGCACAAGGACGGCGAACGCTTCATGGGTGTGGAATGGGCCGATGAGCTGACGCGTCCCTTTGAGGTGGACCTGGCAGTCACGGTGGCCAACGGCAAGGGCGTGATGGCCCAGGTTGCTTCTGCTTTGTCAACGTCCGAGGCCGACATCGTGCACATCGAGATGGCGCCCGACAGCGCCCAGGACGTCAAGGAGTTGCACTTTGTGATCGCGGTGCGCGACCGCGCGCATCTGGAATCGGTGCTGGCCAGGCTGCAGCGCTCGCCGGTGGTGATGCGCGCGCAGCGCAACAAAAAAGTCGTTTACGGTACCGGAGTGGGCGGCGCTGGGTAGCGCACTGCCAGCACCTCAATCTCGGCCACCCGGTCGGGCATCACCAAGCGCAGTACATCGCCCACACGCGCCTTGAGCAAGGTACGCGCAATGGGCGACACCCAGCTCACTTCGCCCAGCGCGCTTTGGGCTTCGTCGATGCCCACAATTTTTACGGTGCGCTCCTGGCCTGCGTCGTCCACATAGGTGACGGTGGCGCCGAAGAAAATCTGGTCCTTGCCAAAGTGCAGGCTGGGCTCGGCGATCACCGCCATTTCCATGCGCTGGGTCAGAAAGCGGATGCGTCGGTCGATCTCGCGCAGGCGCTTTTTGCCGTAGATGTAGTCGCCGTTTTCCGAGCGGTCACCGTTGCTGGCAGCCCAGTGCACGGTGTCTACCACCTTGGGCCGCTCCACGTCGATCAGGCCCAGCAGTTCGCTGCGCAGCGCGGCGTAGCCCGTGGGGGTGATGTAGTTTTTGCCACCAGGCGGCAGTGCGGGCAGTTGCAGTTCGTCGTCGTCCGCATCCTCGCTCTCCTTGGTAAACGCCTTGCTCATGCCGATCGCCTATTGCCCACCCAGCACCACGGTGGCCATGTTTCGGGGCTGCAAGGTGCGCGCAAAAGCCTGGCGGATGTCGCTGGCCGTCACGCGCTGCACCTGCTCCGTCCAGGTGGACAAATAGTCCAGCGGCAAATCGTTCCAGGCGATGTTGGCTACGTTGTCGAGCAGCTTGCGGTTGGTGTCCACGCGCAACGCAAAGCCGCCCATCAGGTTGTCTTTGGCCGCCTGCAGCTCGGACTCGCTGGGGCCATCCGCCACAAAGCGTTGCAGCTCGGCACGCAAGATGTCGAGGGCCTGCTGCGCCTGGTCGGGCCGGGTTTGCAGGCTGATGGTGAAGGCCCCGGCGTGCAGGCCTGGCGCAAAGCTGCTGTAAATGCCATAGGTCAGACCCCGTTTTTCGCGCACCTCTTCGGTCAGGCGCGCGGTAAAGCCGCCCCCGCCCAATATATGGTTGCCCACCAGCAGGGCAAAGTAGTCGGGGGAACTGCGCTTGATGCCGGGCTGGCCCACCAGCACATGGGCTTGCGCCGAGGCAAAGGCAATGCGCTGCTCGGTCGGGCCGCTG
>CANFNE010000047.1 GCA_947448105.1 Burkholderiales bacterium | reverse complement strand
CGCGACGCCAAGACCGGCCAGCCCCTGGTGCTGAACTTTGACATCAACTCGTCGGGTAACGCCAGCAAGTCCACGCTGGACTGGTATGTGCGCCAGTTCGCCAAGATCGGCGTGCAGCTTGAGGTGCGCGCCACCGACTACAACCGCTTCCAGGACAAGATGAAAAAAGGCTCGATCCAAATCTTTTTCTGGGGCTGGTTGGCCGATTACCCCGACGCCGAGAACTTCTTGTTTCTGCTCTACGGCCCCAACGCCAAGGCCTTGACCGATGGCAACGGTGAAAACGGCGCGAACTACCAAAACCCCGCGTTCGACCGCCTGTTTGACCGCATGAAGTTCTTGGACGACGGGCCAGAAAAGCAAACATTGATCGACCAGATGGTAGAGATCACGCAAAAAGACGGTGTCTGGGGCTTTGGTTACTGGCCCAAGTCGGCAGCGGCCTACCACCAGTGGATTTACAACGGCAAGCCCACACAAATCGTACGCAATCACATCGCCTATTTGCGGTTGGACCCGGCGCTGCGCGCGCAAAAGATCAGGGAATGGAACAAGCCGGTCTGGTGGCCCGTGCCGCTGATGGGCTTGCTGATGGCGGCCTTGGTGGCACCGGCCTGGTTTGCCTGGCGCCGGCGCGAGCGGCAAACGGCGGCGCGGACCTTGGCCACGGAAACTTAAGCCCATGTTGAACTACATCTTCCGACGCGTGGTCTACGGCTTTTTGGTGCTGGTGGGCGTGAACATCCTGACCTTTGTGCTTTTTTTCGCGGTCAACACGCCCGACGACATGGCGCGCATGAACATCGGCGGAAAGCGCGTGACCGCCGACGCCATAGAGAAGTGGAAAACCGCCCGGGGCTACGACAAACCGCTGCTCTGGAACAAACAAGCCCAGGGCGCAGAAAAGGCGACCAAGACGATCTTTTTTGAGCGCTCGCTGCCCCTCTTTGTGTTGGAGTTTGGCGCGTCGGACACCGGGCGCGACATTGGCTACGAGCTCAAAAACCGTGTGGGCCCTTCGCTGGCGCTGGCCCTGCCCACGTTTGCGCTGGGACTGTTTGTGGTGGTGGTGTTTTCGCTGGCCTTGGTGTTTTTTCGCAGCACCTACCTGGAGTTTTGGGGCGTGGCCTTTGCGGTATTTTTGCTGTCAGTGTCCGGGCTTTTTTACATCATTGCCGGGCAGTTTCTTTTCAGCAAGCTGCTCAAACTGGTGCCGATTTCGGGCTTTGCCGGTGGACTGGACGCCTGGATTTTTCTGGCCCTGCCGGTGGTGATTGGCATTGTGTCGCGGGCCGGCGGCGAGGCGCTGTTTTACCGCACCCTGTTTCTGGAAGAGATTGGCAAGGACTATGTGCGCACCGCACGCTCCAAAGGCCTGTCTGAGACCGTCGTGTTGTTCCGGCACGTGCTGGGCAACGCGCTGCTGCCCATCCTGACCGGCACGGTGGCGGTGCTGCCGCTGCTGTTTTTGGGCGCGCTGATCATGGAATCCTTTTTTGGCATACCGGGCCTGGGGAGCTTCACCATTGACGCCATCAATGCGCAAGACTTTGCCGTGGTGCGCTCCATGGTGTTTTTGGGCTCAGCGCTGTACATCGTGGGCCTGGTGCTGACCGATATTTCCTACACCCTGGCCGATCCGCGCGTGCGGCTGGCCTAGGGCGCACACCAGAGCCTCAGCCCATGCCCAAGTTCGTTTTCCTGCCCACTGATTTGGCCTTGTACGCACAGTTGCTGGTGCTGGCCTTGTATGTGCGCCATGCCTGGCGCACGCCGCTGTTGCGACAAACGTGGCGCTATGTGTCCAGGGACGCGGCGGCCATGTGCGCCGGTCTGGTGCTGGTGCTGTTTTTGCTGGTGGCGCTGCTCGATTCGGTGCACTTTCGGCCCTTGCTGCCGCAGGCGCCTGTGGCCTCTGGTGGCCTTGCGGCGCCCGCTGCAGGTGCGAGCGCTGCCGCGCCTGCGGTGCAAGCGCAGGCCTATTCCACGCGCACGCTTTCCTTGCTCGATGTGGTGTTGGAAGGCCCGCGCGAGGCGCGCGAGAAAACGTATTCCGTGCCGCTGGCCACGCACCAGTTTTCCAAAGAGAGCCTGTTGCGCGACGGCGTGTCGGTGCGTGACTTTCCGCGCCTGCAGTTTGGTGGCAAGCACTTAAACGACCCCGAGGCCCAATGGGGCGACGATGTGCGCCAACGCAGTCTGCGCGGCTTGGGTGCGGGCGCTGTGGTGGCTCTGGTGCTGGGCGCGCTGGTCGTGGTTTGGCAAGCGCGCCGCAGTGGCAGTACGTCGAAGCAGGCGTTTGCCACGCTGTGGCACGGCGGCGTGATGCTGCCGGTGCGCGCGCTGTGGTTCACGCTGCTGATCCTTGCGATGGTGGTGGCTTGGGTGGCTGCGCTGTGGCCCTATTACCACGTGATGGGGACGGACCAGACCGGCAACGACGTGCTGTTTCTGGCACTCAAGTCCATTCGTACCGCAGTGGTGATTGGTTCGCTGGCCACGCTGTCCACCATTCCGCTGGCCGTGGTGTTTGGCATTGCGGCGGGTTACTTCAAGGGCCGGGTGGACGACGCCATCCAGTACTCCTACACCGTGCTGTCGTCCATTCCCTCGGTGCTGCTCATTTCGGCCTTTGTGCTGATGATCCAGGTGTTCATCGACAAAAACCCGCAGAGTTTTGAGACCGGGCTGGAGCGGGGCGACGTTCGGCTGTTTTTGTTAGCTGCTATTTTGGGCATTACCGGTTGGGCCAGTCTGGCCCGGCTGCTGCGCGCTGAGACGCTCAAGCTTGGCGAGCTGGAGTACGTGCAGGCCGCACGCGCCTTTGGCGTGTCGGACCTGGGCATCATGCGCCGCCATATCTTGCCCAACCTCACGCACCTGATCGTGATTGTGGGGGTGCTCGATTTCTCGGGCCTGGTGCTCTACGAGGCGGTTTTGTCCTATGTGGGCGTGGGCGTGGACCCCAATACCAATAGCTTTGGCATCATGATCAACGCCGCGCGCAACGAAATGTCGCGCGACCCGGTGGTCTGGTGGTCCTTGACGGCCGCCTTTGGTTTCATGTTGGCGCTGGTCTTGTCCATGACGCTGTTTGCCAGCGCAGTGCGTGAGGCCTTTGACCCGCGCGCCCGGGCATTTCGGGTGCGACCGGTCAAAGCGTCCGCCTCTGCAGCCAATGCGACTGGAGTCGCACCATGATGGAAATCACCCAACTCACCACCGACCTGGAAACCGACAGCGCCCTGGTGCGCGCGGTGGACGCCTTGTCGCTCACCATCACGAATGGGGAAACCTTCGCCCTGGTGGGCGAATCGGGCTGCGGCAAGTCGATGACGGCGCTGTCCTTGTTGCGGCTGTTGCCCGACAGCGGCCGCGTGACGGCGGGCCGGGTGGACATGGACGGCACGGATTTGCTGGCCCTGCCTGAGTCGGGCATGCGGGAGTGGCGGGGCCGCCGCGTGAGCATTATTTTTCAGGAGCCCGCCACCAGCCTCAACCCGGTGATGACCGTGGGCCGCCAAATCCAGGAGGTGATAGAGCGCCACACGCCGCTCACGGGCGCGGCCAGCGCCGCAAAAGCGGTGGAATGGCTGCGCCGCGTTGGCATTGATGCACCCGAGCGCCGCGCGCTGGGCTACCCGCATCAGCTCTCAGGCGGGCAAAAGCAGCGCGTCATGATCGCCATCGCCCTGGCCGCAGAGCCGCAGGTGTTGATCGCTGATGAGCCCACCACAGCGCTGGACGTGACCATCCAGGCGCAAATTCTGGAACTGCTGCAAGACCTGCAGCGCACGCAAAACATGGCGCTGCTGCTCATTACGCACGACCTGGCCATCGTCTCGCAGATGGCGCACCGGGTGGCGCTGATGTATGCCGGACAGGTGGTGGAAGTGGCCAGCGCAGCCGATTTTTTTGCCCGCCCGCTGCACCCCTATGCCGCCAATCTGCTTGATGCTTTGCCCGACGCCAGCAAGCGTGGCCAGCGCCTGGCATCTATCCCGGGCAGCGTGCCGCCTTTAAGCCAGCGCTTTGCAGGTTGCCGCTTTGCCGACCGCTGCCAAGACGCGCAAGCGCTGTGCCGTACCCAGGTGCCAGACATTTTGGAACACGCAAGCGGCCACGCAGTGCGCTGCTTTATTTACCAGGGCGCCATGGACATTGCGCATGCCAGTCGCAATGCGCCGCCCGAGCCCGCGATAGCCCACGAGGAGGCAGCGGCGCCAAAGAATACGGCTGGGCCCTTGCTGGTGGTGCGTGATTACAAGGTCTGGTTTCCGATCCGCAAAGGCCTGTTGCAGCGCACCGTGGGCCATGTGAAGGCCGTGGACGGTGTTTCGTTTGAGCTAGAGGCCGGGCGCACCTTGGCGCTGGTGGGCGAGTCGGGCAGCGGCAAAACCACGGTGGGCAAGGCGCTGCTGCAATTGCTGCGCGGCCAGGCGCAGATCTCGGGCAGCGCCGTACTGCAGGGCCAGGCGCTGGACGCGCTGCAAGGCGCGCAATTGCAAGCGGCACGCAGAACGGCGCAAATTGTGTTCCAAGACCCGTTCGCCTCGCTCAACCCGCGCATGCGGGTCAATGAAATTCTGGAAGAGGGCGTGGCGTCGCTGCACCCGGGCGTGGGCGCCACAGTGCGGCGCGCGCGGGTGGCAGGGCTTTTGGACAAAGTGGGCTTGGCGGCGAGTGCGCTTACACGCTACCCGCATGAGTTCTCGGGCGGCCAGCGCCAGCGTCTGGCCATTGCGCGCGCTTTGGCAGTCGACCCCCGCCTGATCGTGGCCGACGAGCCCACGTCCGCGCTGGACGTGTCGGTGCAAGCGCAAATCTTGAACCTTCTGAGCGACTTGCAAGCCGAACTGGGCGTGGCCTATTTGTTCATCACCCACAACTTTGGCGTGGTGGAGTATTTGGCGCACGACATTGCGGTCATGCAAGGCGGCAAGCTGGTGGAGTACGGCGCGGCGCGCCAGGTACTAGAGCAGCCCCAGCACGCCTATACGCAGGCGCTGCTGAAAGCGGTTCCGCGCTTGCGGCGGGACTGAGGCCGCTTATTTTTTCGGGACTGCTGGCGCTGCGCCAGTCGAAAAACGCCGCCAACCCGTGCGGCGCGTTCGGTTTCAGTGCTGCGCCTGCGCCATCCCTTGGTGACGCAGCAACGCGTCCAGGGTCGGTTCGCGGCCCCGGAAGGCTTTGAAGGATTCCATGGCCGGGCGGCTGCCACCGGCTTCCAGAATGCTTTGCAGGTATTTTTTGCCGGTGGACGGGTTCGGGTCGCCGCTTGCCAAGGCCGATTCCTCAAATGCGGCGTAGGCGTCGGCGCTGAGCACTTCGGCCCACTTGTAGCTGTAGTAACCCGCCGCATAGCCGCCGGCAAAGATGTGGCTAAAGGTGTTGATGCTGCGGGCAAAAGCCGGGCTGGGCAGCACCGCCACTTCGTCGCGCACCTGCTGCAGCAGCGCCATCGGGTCACCGTGCGGCGCGCCGCCGGAGTGCAGCAGCATGTCGAACAGCGAAAACTCGATCTGTCGCAGGGTCTGCATGCCGCTTTGAAAATTGCGCGCGGCCAGCATCTTGTCAAAGAGGGCGCGCGGCAAGGGCGCACCGGTGTCCACATGGGCGGTCATGTGGGCAATCACATTCCACTCCCAGCAGAAGTTTTCCATGAACTGGCTGGGCAACTCCACCGCGTCCCACTCAACACCGCTGATGCCTGCCACGTCGCGTTCATTCACTTGCGTGAGCAGGTGGTGCAGGCCGTGGCCAAATTCGTGGAAGAGGGTGGTCACGTCGTCGTGCGACAGCAAGGCGGGCTTGCGCACGCCGTCGGTCTCGCTGCCTTCGGCAAAATTGCACACCAGGTGGGCGATGGGTGTTTGCAGCGCGCCGGTGTCCGGGCGCAGCCAGCGGGTGCGCACATCGTCCATCCATGCGCCACCGCGTTTGCCGCTGCGCGCGCTGGGGTCCAGGTAAAACTGACCGATCAAAATGCGCCCCGTAGGCGTTTGACGCTCGATGCGGTAAAAGTGCACGCCTTCGTTCCAGACCGGCGCCGTGTCTTCAGAGATGACGACGTCAAACAGGCCCTCCACAATCTTGAACAGGCCAGCGAGCACCTTGGGCAGGGTGAAATACTGCTTGACCTCTTGCTCGCTGAAGGCGTAGCGCGCTTCCTTGAGCTTTTCTCCAATAAACGGCCAATCCCAGGCCTGGGGGTCGTGCAGGTCCAGGTGTTCGGCGGCAAAAGCGCGCAGCTCAGCGACGTCGCGCTCGGCGTAGGGGCGTGCTCGCTTTGCCAGGTCGCGCAAAAACGCAATTACCGCTTCGGGCGAATCGGCCATCTTGGGCGCCACCGACAGGGCACCAAAATTGGCAAAACCCAGCAGCTGCGCTTCTTCGTGGCGCAGGGCCAAAATTTCGCGCATGACGGGCGCATTGTCAAAGTGTTGCGCCTCGGGCGCGGCCTCTAAAGATGCCCGTGTGGCGTAGGCCCGGTACAGCGTGGCGCGCAGGGCGCTGCTGGTGGCGAACTGCATCACTGGCAAATAGCAGGGCATTTTCAGGCTGAGTTTGAAACCTTCTTTGCCGTCTACCACGGCGGCGGTTCGCGCAGCCTGGCTGACATCGGCGGGTACGCCCGCCATTTCTTCGGCGGTTGCGAAGTAAAAGTAGGCATCGGTGGCGTCAAGCGTGTTTTCGCTGAACTTTTGGCTGAGTTCGGCCATGCGTTCCTGAATCGCGGCAAAGCGCGTGCGCGCCTCGCCTGTGAGTTCGGCGCCGCCGAGCACAAAGTTGCGCACCGCGTTCTTGTGGGCCTGGCGCTGCTCAGGGTTCAGGCTTGCCGGGTCCATGGCTTTGTATTTGGCGTACAGGCGCTCGTCTGCGCCTAGGCGCGTCCAAAATTCGGTGACCAGGGGCAGGGCCGCGTTGTAGGCAGCGCGCAGCTCCGGGCCGTCGGCCACGCTGTTGAGGTGGCTGACCGCGCCCCAGGCCATGCTGAGTTTTTCGTTGGCAACGTCCAGGGTTGTGGCCATGGCGGACCACTGGGCGGGAAATCCTGCCGCGGTCACGGTTTCCAGCGCGCCCTGGGCCTGGGCCAGTAAGGTCTCGATAGCCGGGGCTACATGCTCGGGTCGGATCTGGTCAAACAAGGGCGTAGGTGACGCCATCAGCAAGGGGTTGTTCATGCGCTGCGCTCTGCCGATTCCAGGGTGTTGACCAGAAGCATGGTGATGGTCATGGGACCCACACCGCCCGGCACGGGGGTAATGTGGCTGGCCACCTGGCGCACGCCTTCGTAATCCACGTCGCCGCAGAGCTTGCCCTCTGGCGTGCGGTTCATGCCCACGTCAATGACGACGGCGCCGGGCTTGACCATGTCGGCGGTCAGCACATTGCGCTTGCCCACCGCAGCCACGACCACATCGGCCTGCAGCGTCAGGGCTTTGAGGTTTTTGGTGCCACTGTGGCAGATGGTGACCGTGGCGTTTTTTTGCAGCAGCAGCATGGCCATGGGTTTGCCCACAATGTTGCTGCGGCCAATCACCACCGCGTGCTTGCCGCGCAGGTCGTAACCAATGGATTCGAGCATCTTCATGCAGCCGTACGGCGTGCACGGCAAAAAGCCGGGCTGGCCCACCATGAGCGCACCGGCGCTGGCAATGTGAAAACCGTCCACGTCCTTGGCGGGGGATATGGCCTCGATCACCTTGTTGGCGTCAATGTGTGCCGGTACGGGCAGCTGCACCAAGATGCCGTGGATGCTGGGGTCCTTGTTCAGGGCGTCAATGCGCGCCAGTAAGGCGGCTTCGCTCATGTCAGCGTCATATCGCTCCAGCACCGAATGCAGGCCCGAATCAGCGCAGGCTTTGACCTTGTTGCGCACATAGACCTGGGATGCAGGGTTGTCGCCCACCAGCACCACGGCCAAGCCGGGCGTGATGCCGCGGGCTTTGAGGGCCAGCGTGCGGCGGGTGACGTCTTCGCGCAATTGGGCGGACAGGGCGACGCCGTCAATGATGGCGGCTTGGCGTTCAGCGGTGGTGTGGTTCATGGGTCAATGTGTCTGAAATGGTGGGTGGCACGCAGGACATGCCTTAGAGCGCCCATGAAGTCAGGGCTGCACTAGAAAAAACTAAGATTTTGTGGCGCTTTGTCCCAGCGCGATCTTGAGCAAGTCGGCCACGGTGTTGGCGCTGAGTTTTTCCATGATGTTGGCGCGGTGGGCCTCCACCGTCTTGATGCTTATGCCTAAGTCGTCGGCGATTTGCTTGTTCAGGCGACCGGCGACGATGCGCTCAAGCACCTGCGACTCGCGCAGCGTTAATTTAGACAACAGGCTTTCGCGGCTGGCCGCCAGTTGCGAGCCAGCGAAGGACTCCTTGGCGGTTTCCAGCATTCTTTCAACCAAAGGCACGAGTTCGGCCTCGTTGAACGGTTTTTGGATGAAGTCCATGGCACCTTTTTTCATGGTGTCGACCGCCATGGGCACGTCGCCGTGGCCGGTAATGAACACGATGGGCAGCGGCGAGCGGATCTCGATCAGGCGCGTTTGCAGCTCCAGCCCTGTCATGCCGCCCATGCGGATGTCCACGATCAGGCAGGCCACTTCGCGCGCGTCGTAGCGGCTTAAAAAGGATTCGGCGGAATCAAAGCAGCGCACGCGGTAGCCCTTGCCTTCGAGCAGCCATTGCAGCGAGTCGCGCACAGCCTCGTCGTCGTCGACTACATAGACCGTGCCTTTTTTCGGGATCAAGCTCATGAATGCGTCCAAATCAAATAGTAATTGTGTGCAGCGCTGCGTTGCGCAGGAGGGCTGACTCGATCAAGCCAAGGGCAGCCAGAACAGGAATTTGCACCCCGAAACTGCCGATCCATTGTAAAGGTTCTCCGCTATGAGCCGCCCTCGGTGCGACTCGATGATGGAGCGGCACAGGCTCAGGCCAATCCCCATGCCGTCGGCCTTGGTGGAATAGAAAGCTTCATACAAGCGCGCCATCACTTCCGGGGCTATTCCCTTGCCGCTGTCCTGGACGGAGAACTCCACGCCTTTTTTGCCTTCAAAAAAGCTGCGCGTTACCCGCAACTCGACGCTGCGTTCCGGCGCCTGGCGCTGCGCCGCGTCAATGGATTCGGCCGCGTTGCGCAAGAGGTTGACCAGCACTTGCTCGATCAAAATCCGGTCCACCAGCAGCACGGGCAGATCGTCGGCGATGTGGCGGATCAGGCGCACGTTGAAGCGACGCAGCTCAATCTCCGCGAGTTCAAGCGACTCATTGACCATGGTTTCCACGTCCGACTCGGTGCGGTTGGGCTCGCTGCGCTTCACAAAGCTGCGAATGCGCTGGATGATGTTGCCAGCGCGTTGGGCCTGTTTGGCGGTTTTTTCCAGTGCGCCCAGCAGTTCGTCCTGGGTGATTTGCTGGTCTTTGATGCGCGAGACCATGCCGTTGCAGTAGTTGTTGATGGCGGTCAGCGGCTGGTTGAGCTCGTGGGCCACGCTCGATGCCATCTCGCCCATGGTGATCATGCGGCTGGCGGTTTGGGCCTTTTCGGCCTGGGTGGCGGCTTGCTCTTCGGCCATGCGCCGACCGGTGATGTCGGTGGCAATCACCATTTGCGCCAGGCGCCCGTCCACCCAACTCAGGTAGCGGGTGCGCACTTCGAGCCACTTGCCCAAGGCCGCGACAAACAGCTCTGCGCTTTCGGTGTCGCTCTCGGGCAGGTCGCTCAGCGGAAAACCGGCAAACAGATCCACGTCGTCCGCCGTCTCATGGTTGGTTTTGGTTTGCGGCATGCCGGCTTCTGCTACCAGTTGCAGGTGGCCCCCGGCCTGGGTGCCAAACCACTGGCGGTACAGCTTGTTGGCAAACACCAGTTCGTCGCTACCCAAGGGGGCGACGGAAATGGACGCGTCCAGCGCTTCCAGTACGGTGGTAAAGCGCAGGTGCGAGGCCGACAACTGCTCGCGCACCCGGTTGGGTTCGGTAATGTCAGTCATGGAGGTGACCCAGCCGGTTTGTGCGCCCATGGCGTCAATCAGCGGGGCCACATAGAGGCGGGCGTCAAATAAGACGCCATCGCGCCGCTTGACCCGCACCTGGATGCCGCCTTGGTTGGTTTTGCCCGCAAGTTCTTGGTCCAGCAGCGCGGTGAGTTGTTCACGGTCGCTCTCGGGCCAATAGGGAAACGGCGCGGTGCGACCCACCAGTTCGGACTCGCTCCAGCCGGTCATCATGCAAAACGCGGCGTTGACATAGGTGATGCGGCCTTGCAAATCCATGGCGCGCATGCCGGTAAGCATGGAATTTTCCATGGCGCGGCGAAAATTGGTCTCCGACAAGAGCGCCTGCTGGGCTTGCAGTCGCTTGCGGGAATGCCGCCAGTTGGCCACCAACATCCAGGTGGTCATCAGGCTCAGGGCGCTTACCAACCAAAACAGACCGCTGCCAATCAAGCCCAGCGAGGCCCGATAGGCCTGGGCCCGTACCACCAGATCGTCGCCCACAGGTGACAGAGGCATGGAATACGTATTGGCCTTGCGCCGCCAGGGCATTTGGGCGATAGGGGTCTTGAGCGGCAAACCCACGCCCGCCAAGACGGCCCCTTTGGCGTCTTGCAGCGACACGGCGTAGCGCGCTGACACTTCGCTAGGCACGCCGTAGCGGTACAGGCCGTCAATAGAGAACTCTGCGAGCAAGACGCCGGCAAAGCGCCCTTGGTTGGTCAGCGGAATAAAGAGCTGCAGCAGCGGGGCGTATTCACCCACCTTGGTGCGCTGCAAATAGACGGTTTGGCGCATATCGCGTGCGCGCTTGAAACCTGCCTCTGCATCCGCCTGCAATGCCACGCCGCCATTGGGCATGCTCTGGAACATCCAGGTGGCGGTCGAGCCCGTGCTGCTTTGCACCCGTTTGCGATCGTCCAACCAGGCCGCGCCTTGAAGTTCGTGGTACTGGTTGAGCAGGCCCGCTACGCGGGTGCGAAAGCCTTCGGCGTTGATTTCGTGGTTGGACAGATCGCGTGCGATGCGCGTGAGCTGTTCCTGGCGCTCCAGCAAGCGCAGTCGCAGACGTTGCTGGGTGTATTCGACGTCGCGTTGAACCGCTTCTTGCTCGCGGTCCATTTCTTCCAATTGCAGGTAACCCAAGGCAGCCACGATCGCTGCCATGAACAAGACCACGGCCGCGAGCGGTGCGAGCATGGCCACCCAGTCTTGTCGATGGGGATTGAGGTGCTGCCACCAGCGGCGTGCGCGGCGAACCGCTGGAATTTCCAGGCGCACGGGCAGGTTGAAAAGATCGGCGATCGGCATGGCGCAAGTGTAGGCGGGGGCGGCGTGTGCGCTGGCTTGGTATTTTGACACTGCGGCATTTGTATTTCATATTGCAAAATGGAAAAGCATGATTTGAAATTTATAAAAAAATGTGAGAAACTCGCTACAGTTCACGATCAACAACAAAACCACGAGGCGCGACATGACGAACCCTGCACCCACCACCCCGGTCACGCCACCTTTCCAGGTCGGCAGCGATATAGACACCCAAGAAACCCGCGAGTGGATGGAGGCTTTGTCCGCCGTCATCGAGGCCGAAGGCCCGGAGCGCGCCCACTTTTTGCTCGAACAACTGCTGGAGCACGCGCGCCAGAAAAGCATTGACATGCCTTTCTCGGCGACCACCGGCTACGTCAACACGATTGAGACCGAGCAGCAAGAGCACGCCCCGGGCAACCTGGAAATTGAAGAGCGCCTGCGCGCTTACATGCGCTGGAACGCCATGGCGATGGTGGTCAAGGCCAATCGCCACCACCCGGTGGACGGCGGTGACCTGGGTGGCCACATCGGCTCCTTTGCTTCGCTGGCCAGCTTGTTTGGTGCGGGCTTTAACCACTTTTGGCACGCTGAGAGTGAAAACCACGGCGGCGACTGCCTGTATATCCAGGGCCACGTGTCCCCCGGCGTGTACGCCCGTGCCTATTTGGAAGGCCGCTTGACCGAAGAGCAGCTGCTCAACTTCCGCCAGGAGGTCGATGGCAAGGGCTTGTCGAGCTATCCGCATCCCAAGCTGATGCCCGAGTTTTGGCAGTTCCCTACCGTGTCCATGGGTCTGGGGCCGCTGATGGCGATTTACCAGGCGCGCTTCCTCAAATACCTGCACGCCCGCGGCATTGCCAATACCGAAAACCGCAAGGTCTGGGTGTTTTGTGGCGACGGCGAGATGGACGAGGTTGAATCCTTGGGCGCCATCGGCCTGGCCGCGCGCGAAGGCCTGGACAACCTGATTTTTGTCATCAATTGCAATCTGCAGCGCCTGGACGGCCCGGTGCGTGGCAACGGCAAGATCGTGCAGGAGCTGGAAGGCGAGTTCCGTGGTGCGGGCTGGAACGTTATCAAGCTCTTGTGGGGCAGCAGCTGG
>CANFNE010000046.1 GCA_947448105.1 Burkholderiales bacterium | reverse complement strand
TGACAGCTACCGCAGCGAAAAACCGGTGCTCGATTTGCAGCAGTATTTCAACGGCACGCTCGACGCCTATGGCGTGTTCACCGACCGCTCGGGCACAGTGGTCAAGCGCTTTACCGTGGTGATGCAATGCACTTGGAAAGACGGCCAGGGCGTGCTCGACGAAGACTTTTCGTACTCCGACGGAACCAAGCAAAAGCGCATATGGCGCCTCAAGGCGCTGGGCGACGGGCGCTACACCGGCCAGGCCGACGACGTGGTGGGCCAGGCGCAGGGCCAGACCCAGGGCAACGCTTTTCACTGGAACTACACGCTGGCGCTGCCCGTGGATGGCACGGTCTACGAGGTGCAGTTTGACGACTGGATGTACCTGGTTAACGACCGGGTGATGCTCAACAAGGCCAGCATGCGCAAGTTCGGCATTTACCTGGGCGAAGTGACTTTGAGCTTTAGCAAGCGCTAAGCCATGGCCATCTTCAAACCCTTCAATCCTGCGCAGGCCGACTGGCGCGGCAAGTCGGTCTGGGTCATTGGCGCGAGCAGCGGCATCGGCCGCGCAACGGCGTCCGCACTGCACGCCCAGGGCGCGCGCGTCACCGTTTCAGCGCGCAATGGCGCGGCCTTGGAAGCATTTGTGCAAGCGCACCCGGGCAGCCACGCGCTGGCCCTGGACTGCACCGACCGCGCCGCCGTGCTGGCGGCCGCACGCGCGCTGCAACTTGAGGCGCTGCCCGACTGCGTGCTGTATTGCGCGGGCCACTACCAGGCCATGCGCGCAAGCGCCATGGACGTGGACGTGGACGACATGCTGCGCCACCTGCAGGTGAACTACCAGGGCGCGCTGTATCTGCTCGAAGCCCTACTGCCCGCGCTGCGCCAGCGCGGCAGCGGCCACCTGGCCTTTGTCAGCAGTGTGGCGGGTTACCGGGGCCTGCCCAACAGCCTGGCCTACGGCCCGACCAAGGCCGCGCTCACCAACCTGGCAGAAAACCTGTACCTGGACTTGCAAGCCGACGGCATTGGCGTCTCGGTCATCAACCCGGGCTTTGTAGAAACGCCGCTCACGGCGGGCAATACCTTCACCATGCCGGGGCTGATTACGCCTGCGCAAGCGGCCCAGGCCATCCTTCAGGGCTGGGCGCAAGGCGCGTTCGAGATTCACTTCCCCAAACGCTTTACCTGGTGGATGAAGGCGCTGCGCGCCATGCCCAACCGCTGGTATTTTTTCCTGGTACGAAAGACCACGCAATGAACACCGCCACCCACGCCACGCCAGACGCGCTTGCAAACTTGGTTGCCTACTTTGAAAACCTGTCGCCCGACAGCGTGGCGCAGTTAGGCCAGTTTTACGCGCCGCAGGCGCGCTTCAAGGACCCGTTTAACGACGTGACCGGCCTGGCCGACATCACCCGCATTTTTAACCACATGTTTGTGGCTTTGATCGCACCACGCTTTGTGGTGACGCAGCAAATCCGCCAAGGCGCGCAGTGTTTTTTGACCTGGGAATTTCGCTTTCAGTTCCGGGGCTACCGCAAGGGTGAGGAACAGGTGATTTTGGGTGCCTCGCATCTGGTGTTTGATGCGCAAGGCCTGGTGACGCTGCACCGGGACTACTGGGACGCGGCTGAGGAGCTATATGAAAAGCTGCCGCTGGTGGGCAGCCTGATGCGCTGGCTCAAACGCCGCGCCAATACCTAAGGGCACTGGCGCCGCTGCAGCTTAAGCAACGGG
Source organism: Burkholderiales bacterium (assembly GCA_947448105.1). Taxonomy (GTDB): domain Bacteria; phylum Pseudomonadota; class Gammaproteobacteria; order Burkholderiales; family Burkholderiaceae_C; genus Allorhodoferax. The sequence goes on along the minus strand of CANFNE010000046.1, from coordinate 10,738 downwards.
GAAGGTGTCGACGAAACTTTGGCGTTGTGCCAGTTTGTCTTGCAGCTTGGCAAGCGCTGGGTGCGTATCACGCCAGGCGATGTCAGGAAAACGGAAGTCCAGGTAACCCAGGGCGCAACCCACCGCAATGTCGGACAGCGAAAGGTGAATACCCGAGCAATAGGGCTTGTCCCCCAAGGCCTTGGACATCGCAATCAACACCTCCTCAATCTTGCCCATCTGGCGATCCATCCAAGCTTTGCTGCGCTGTTCGGCCGTACGGCCAGGCCACACGGCTTCAAGGCGGGCCAGGATAGCCGCGTCCATCACACCGTCGGCCAAGGCTTCCCAGGTTTTCACTTCGGCGCGCTCGCGTCCGGTGCTGGGAATGAGCTTGCCCACGGGCGACAAGGTGTCTAGGTATTCCACAATCACGCGGGAGTCAAACAAGGCCTCACCGGCTTCCATCACCAAGCAGGGCACCTTGCCCAAAGGGTTGGATTGGCTGATGGTGGTGGTGGCGGCCCACACGTCTTCGGTGATGAACTCGTAGTCGAGCTTTTTCTCGGCCATGACGACCCGCACTTTGCGCACATACGGGCTGGAGTTGGAACCTATCAATTTCATGCTTTTGTGTTTCCCACAGTCTTTGATGCATTCTATACAGGCGGGCAACCTACAATCCGGCCATGACTTTCTCCCCTATTTCTGCCATTTCCCCTCTGGACGGCCGCTACGCCAGCAAGCTTTCTACCCTCAGCCCCTTGATGAGCGAATTGGGCTATATGCACCGGCGCGTGCAAGTGGAAGTGGCCTGGTTTATTGCCCTGAGCGACGCCGGTTTTGCCGAGTTCAAACCCTTGAGCCCCGGCGCGCGCAGCTACCTGCTGGCGCTGGTAAAAAACTTCTCGGTTGCTGACGGTGAGGCCATCAAGGCGATCGAAAAGACCACCAACCACGATGTCAAGGCGGTGGAGTATTGGCTCAAATCCAAGTTTGAAGCGCGCCCCGAACTGCTGGCCGCCAGCGAATTTGTGCACTTTGCCTGCACCAGCGAAGACATCAACAACACCAGCCACGCGCTGCAACTGCGCGCAGCACGCGACCTGGTGCTGCTGCCCCAGCTCGACCGCTTGGTGCTCAAGCTGCGTGACATGGCGCACGCGTTTGCCGATGTGCCCATGCTCAGCCGCACCCATGGCCAGACCGCCAGCCCCACCACCGTGGGCAAGGAAATTGCCAACGTGGTGGTGCGCCTGCAAGCGGCCTGCGAAAAAATCGCCAACGTCAAAATTTTGGGCAAGATGAACGGCGCGGTTGGCAACTACAACGCCCACCTGTCGGCCTGGCCCGACTTTGACTGGGAAGCCTTTAGCAAAAAAGTCATCGAGGCGCCCGAGCCCCTGGGCCTGGGTCTGGTGTTTCAGCCCTACAGCATCCAGATTGAGCCGCACGATTACATGGCCGAACTGTTTGACGCCGTGGCGCGCACCAATACCATCCTGATCGACTGGTCACGCGATGTGTGGGGCTATGTGTCGCTGGGCTATTTCAAGCAAAAGCTGCGCGACGGCGAGGTGGGTTCAAGCACCATGCCGCACAAGGTCAATCCGATTGACTTTGAGAACGCTGAAGGCAACCTGGGCCTGGCCAACGCGCTCCTGCGCCACTTGAGCGAAAAGCTGCCGATCAGCCGCTGGCAGCGCGACCTGACCGACTCCACCGTGCTGCGCAATATGGGCGTGGCGTTGGGCTACGCGGTGCTGGCCTACCAGTCGCTGCAAGCCGGTTTAGGGAAACTCGAAATCAACGAAGCAGCTATTGCCCGCGACCTTGAAACTTCGTGGGAAGTGCTGGCCGAACCGATCCAAACCGTGATGCGCCGCTTTGGCCTGCCCCAGCCCTACGAGCAACTCAAGAAGTTCACACGAGGCGAGGCCATGACGCGCGAACTGATGCAGGGCTTTATCGCGGCGCTCGATATCCCTGAGAGCGAAAAGCAACGCCTGCTGGCCATGACGCCCGCGAGCTACACCGGCAAAGCGGCCGAACTGGCGCGCCGGGTTTAAGCCAGCGGCGCCTAGGGCGCAGCCTTGAGCGCCAGCGCGCGCTCATACAAAGCGTTGCGCGGCTCGCCGCTGATGTCAGCAGCCAGCTTGACCGCCGTCTTGAGTGGCAGTTGTTCGAGCAGCAGCTTCAACACCCGGTCGTCCTGCGCCACCTCGGCCGTGGCCTGCAGCGGGTGCAAGACCAGCACAAACTCACCACGCAAGCGGTTGGCGTCTGCGGCCAGCCAGGCTACCAGCGCGTCAGCGCGCACGGTGGCTATTTCCTCAAACTGCTTGGTCAGCTCGCGCCCGACCGTCACCCATCGCTCACCCAGGACCGACAAGGCCAATGCCAGCGCCTCCATGCGGTGGGGCGCCTCCAGCAGCACGGTGGCCATCGGCTGCGTGGCCAGCAGCTGCACCGCGTGCGCGCGCTCGGTGGCCTTGGACGACAAAAAGCCGGCAAACACAAAACCGGTACTACCTGTGCCGTCTTGCGCGACGCCCGCAGCGCTCAGCAGCGTGGTCACGCTGCTCGCACCGGGCAGGGGCACCACGCGCAAGCCCTGGGCACGCACTTGCGCGACCAGCCGGGCGCCGGGGTCGCTTACCCCCGGCGTGCCCGCATCACTCACATAGGCCACGCGCAGGCCTGCGTGCAGCAGCTCGGCAACCGTGTGCGCGGCCTGCGCTTCGTTGTGCTGGTGCACGGCGAGCAACTGGGCGCCCGGTTTATCGATGCCAAAGGCGCGCAGCAGGGCCTGGGTATGGCGCGTGTCTTCGCAGGCCACGCGGTCGGCCAGCGCCAGCACATGCAGGGCGCGCAGGCTGATGTCGGCCAAATTGCCTATCGGTGTAGCCACCACATACAGCGCACCCTGCGGATAATGCTGGGATCCGGCCGCTTCCAGGGCGGCCCCCAGGGCAGAGCTAAAAGAGGCACTCACAAATGGGTTTCCTTCCAAACAACACCAAGGCGGCCAGCACCAAAAAAGTCGGTGACGCGGCCGAGGACGCGGCTTTGCTGTATTTGCAAGAGCAAGGCCTGCGCCTGGTGTGCCGCAATTATCGAACCCCCGGGCGCGGCGGCGGCGAAATCGACCTGGTGATGGGCGAGCGCGACGGCACGCTGGTTTTTGTGGAGGTGCGCAGGCGCAAGTCCAGCCTGCACGGAACGGCCGCGGCCAGCGTGGGGCGCACCAAGCAGCGCCGCGTGGTATTCGCGGCTCAACACTATTTGCTCACCGTGCGCACACTGCCGCCATGCCGCTTCGATGTGGTCGAGGTCACGCCCGAGGGCTGCCACTGGCTGCGCGCGGCCTTTGATGCGCAATAGCGCCCGCGCACAACAAGGCGAAATAGGCGCGCGGTATCATCCCCGCCATGCTTGAACAAAGAATTGAACAACATTTCATCGACAGCGCCGACCTGAAATACCAAGCGGCGCAGGTGCTGAGCAGCCCTATTGCGCAAGCGATCCGCGCCATCTTGGCCTGCGTGACCAGCGGCGGCAAAGTGCTGGCCTGTGGCAACGGCGGCTCAGCGGCCGATGCCCAGCACTTTTCGGCCGAGTTTGTGGGCCGCTTTGAGCGCGAGCGGCCCGAGCTCGGCGCCATCGCCCTGACCACCGACACGTCCATCATCACGGCGATTGCCAACGACTACGACTTCACCTCGATTTTTTCGCGCCAGGTGCGCGCCTTAGGCCAAAGCGGCGACGTGCTGCTGGCCATTAGCACCAGCGGCAATTCGGCCAATGTGCTGGCCGCCATCGAGGCCGCGCACCAGCGCGACATGGTGGTAGTGGCGCTCACCGGGCGCGGCGGCGGCAAGATGAACCAGGCCTTGCGTGACACCGACGTGCATATTTGCGTGCCGCACGACCGCACAGCGCGCGTGCAGGAAGTCCATCTCTTAACCCTCCATTGCATTTGCGATGGCGTTGATGCCCAACTCATGGGCGACCAAGAAAGCTCTCTATGAAAACCCGTCTGTCCTCAGGCCGCACGCCTTTGTTCGCCACCATTCGTCCGCTGATTGTGGGCACGGCACTCTTAGGCAGCGTGCTGTCTTTGAGCGGCTGCTTTCCCTTGGCTGCCGGCGGCGCGCTGATGACCGGCTTTGTCGCGGCCGACCGGCGCAGCGCTGGCACGCAGCTCGAAGACCAAAACATCGAGCTCAAGGCCGCCAACCAGATGCGCATCAACATCGGGGAGCGCGCGCACATCAACATCACCAGCTACAACCGCCAGGCTTTGATCACGGGTGAAGTGCCCACGGCGCAAGACAAAGCGCTGGCCGAACAAATGGTCAAAGGCGTGGACAACGTCAGCACCGTGCTCAACGAGCTGGCAGTCATGGGAAACACCACGTTTACCGAGCGCTCCAATGATCTGATTACCAGCGGACGGGTCAAGGCTGCCATTATTGACGCCAAAGACCTGACGACCAATGCCTTCAAAATCGTCACCGAACGGGGCGTGGTCTATGTGTTGGGCCGCGTCACCGCGCGTGAAGCCAAGCGCGTGACCGACGTCGTCACCGCCACGCCAGGCGTGCGCAAGGTGGTGCGTGTGCTCGAAGTCGTCACCGAGGAAGAACTGGCGCGTATTGCGCCACCCGCGGACGCCAAGAATTAAGCAGCCGGCGGCCTATCAGTCCGCGCAAGCGCGCCCAACGGCGCGCAGACCGGGCCATAGCCCTGCACGGGCTTATTTCAGGCGCTTGATCAGGCTCGACGTGTCCCAGCGCTTGCCGCCCATCTGCTGCACGTCGGCGTAGAACTGGTCCACCAGGGCGGTCACGGGCACCCGAGAACCGTTGCGCTTGGCCTCATCAAGCACCAGGCCCAGGTCTTTGCGCATCCAGTCCACGGCAAAACCAAAGTCAAACTTGTCGGCCACCATGGTCTTGCCACGGTTGTCCATCTGCCAGCTTTGCGCAGCACCCTTGCCAATCACATCGAGCACTTGGTTCATGTCCAGACCGGCGTGCATGCCAAAAGCCACCGCCTCGCTCAAACCTTGCACCAGGCCGGCAATGGCAATCTGGTTGACCATCTTGGCCAACTGGCCCGCGCCGCTCTCGCCCAGCAAAGTAAATGCGCGTGAAAACGCCATACCGGTGGCTTGCACCGCAGCAAACGCTGCTGCGTCGCCGCCGCACATGACGGTCAGCAGTCCGTTTTGCGCGCCCCCTTGGCCGCCCGAGACGGGGGCATCGACAAACTGCAAGCCCAGGGTGCGCGCCGCAGCACTGAGCTCGCGTGCCACCGTGGCCGACGCGGTGGTGTGGTCTACAAATACCGCGCCTTCGCGCATGCCCGCAAAAGCGCCATTGGCACCCAGGGTGACGCTGCGCAAATCGTCGTCATTGCCGACACAGCAAAACACGATGTCGGCCTGCGCCGCCGCCTCACGGGGGGTGGCGGCGGCGCCATGGGCACCCCGCACGCTGGCGGTGGCGCCAAACTCAGCGACCCAGGCCTGTGCTTTGGCGCTGCTGCGGTTGTAAACCGTGACCCGGTGCCCGGCGCGCGCCAGGTGGCCGGCCATGGGGTAGCCCATCACGCCCAGGCCTAAAAAGGCCACGGACAGGGGCGCAGCGGCCTCGTAAGACTTGGCGTTGACAGAAGCGGTTGAGGTCATAAGCACGGTTTTCCTGGTTCAGAGTGACCCGTCAACGGCAAGCGGTGCGACGGGGATCAGACGATTTTAAGGTGCTCGGTACCCGCGCTCAGGTCGTTGTCGCGGGTGTCTTTGCCGCGCAGCTTGATGTCCAGCCGCAAGTCGTTGATGGAGTCGGCGTTGCGCAACGCGTCTTGGTAGCTGATGGTGCGCGCCTCGTACAAGTCAAACAGCGCCTGATCGAATGTTTGCATGCCCATTTCCCGGCTTTTTTTCATCACTTCCTTGACTTCCAGCACTTCTCCCTTCTGAATCAAGTCCGACACCGTGGAGGAGTTGAGCAGCACTTCCACCGCCGAGGCGCGGCCTTTGCCCCCCAAGCGCGGCACCAGGCGCTGCGACACGATGGCGCGCAGATTGAGCGACAAGTCCATCAACAGCTGCGGGCGGCGCTCGTCGGGCAGGAAATTGATGATGCGGTCCAGGGCCTGGTTGGCGCTGTTGGCGTGCAAGGTGGCAATCACCAGATGGCCGGTCTCAGAAAACGCGATAGCGAGCTCTGTGCTTTCGCGGTCGCGCAGTTCGCCCATAACGATGACGTCGGGCGCCTGGCGCAAGCTGTTTTTTAGCGCGGTGTCCCAGCTGTCGGTGTCCAGGCCGACTTCGCGCTGGGTGACGATGCAGTTTTTGTGCGGGTGGACAAACTCCACCGGGTCTTCCACCGTAATGATGTGGCCAAAGGTCTTTTCATTGCGCCAATCAACCATCGCCGCCAGCGCGGTGGACTTGCCCGAGCCGCTGGCGCCTACCAGCACGCACAGCCCGCGGCTGTACAGCGCGACATCCTTGAGCACCTGCGGCAAGCCCACGCCGTCGATGGTCGGTGGCGTGGTGGGGATCACCCGCAGCACCATGCCGACCTTGCCCAACTGCACAAAAGCGTTGACCCGAAAACGCCCCAAGCCAGTGGGCGAAATGGCGAAATTGCTCTCCTTGGTCCGCTCAAAGTCGGCCGCTTGCCGGTCGTTCATCAATGCGCGCACCAGCATCAAGGTGTGTTCAGGCTGCAACTGTTGGGGGGATGCGCGCGTCATGGTGCCGTCGATCTTGATGGCGGGTGGGAAGTCGGCGGTGATAAACAAATCACTGCCTTTTTTTGCGACCATCAGTTTGAGCAGGTCAGAAATCAGTTGCGAAGCCTGGTCACGGGTCATCAGAACACTCCTTGGGGGCGGTTACGGGGGATGCGGGGAGGCGTTCAGCCGGGGAAGTTTTCTGGCACCTTGGCCTTGCTGCGCGCCTCGGATGGGTGAATGCGTTTGGCGCGCACCAGGTCGGTCAGGTTTTGGTCCAGGGTTTGCATGCCGACGTTGTTGCCGGTCTGGATGGCGGAGTAAATCTGCGCGATCTTGGATTCGCGGATCAGGTTGCGCACGGCGTTGGTGCCCAGCAAAATTTCGTGGGCGGCGATGCGGCTATCGCCCTCCACGGTTTTGCACAGGGTTTGCGAGATGACCGCTTGCAGCGATTCCGACAACATGGCGCGCAGCATCTCTTTCTCGTCCCCGGGAAACACGTCGATGATGCGGTCAATGGTCTTGGCAGCGCTTGAGGTGTGCAAGGTGCCAAACACCAGGTGCCCGGTTTCAGCCGCCGTCATGGCCAGACGTATGGTTTCCAGATCCCGCAGCTCGCCCACCAGAATCACGTCCGGGTCTTCGCGCAGCGCTGAGCGCAGCGCCTGCGAAAACCCATGGGTATGCGGGCCGACCTCGCGCTGGTTGATCAGGCAATTCTTGGACTGGTGCACGAACTCGACCGGATCTTCGATCGTCAGCACATGGCCGCTGTGGTTTTCGTTGAGGTGGTTGACCATGGCCGCCAGCGTGGTCGATTTGCCCGAGCCCGTGGGCCCGGTCACCAGGACCAGGCCGCGCGGTTTGAGCGACAACTCCGCAAAAATCGGTGGCGCACCCAATTCAACGAGGTTCAGGATCTTGCTGGGAATGGCCCGAAACACGGCGCCAGCGCCACGCAGGTGGTTAAACGCATTGACGCGAAAACGGGACAAGCCCTGAAGCTCGAAGGAAAAGTCGATCTCCAGGTCTTCTTCGTAGCGCTTGCGCTGCGTGTCGGTCATGACGTCATAGGCCATGGAGTGCACCTCTTTGTGCGACAAGGGTGGCAAATTGAGCCGCCGCACATCGCCGTGGACTCGCAACATGGGCGGCAGGCCGGCCGACAAATGCAGGTCGGAAGCTTTGCTTTTGACGCAAAACGCCAGCAGTTGTGCAATATCCATGGCAAAAACCTCCCTGTGTCTGAGTCGCTCGCCGTTTCGCAGGCCCGCGCTTTGTTAACCTAGCGGACGATTATCACCACGATCACTATGACAATTGAAACCAATTTACAGATAGTTCGCACACGCATCGCACAGGCCTGCCATGGTGCCGGGCGCAGCAGTGACGCGGTGCAGTTGCTGGCGGTGTCCAAGACCGCCACGCCCGAGGCGGTGGCACGGGCCGCGGCCTGCGGGCAACGCGACTTTGGCGAAAACTACATCCAAGAAGGTGTGGAAAAAATCGCAGCCCTGGCGCATTTGGGCCTGGTGTGGCACTGCATTGGTCCGGTGCAGAGCAACAAGACCCGGCTGGTGGCGGCGCACTTTGACTGGGTGCATTCGGTGGACCGCCTCAAGATCGCCCAGCGCCTGAGCGAACAGCGCCCGCCCACGCTGGCCCCGCTCAATGTGTGCATCCAGGTCAATATCGACGCCGGAGCAAACAAGGCCGGCGTCGCCCCGCACGAGACGCTGGCATTGGCCCACGCCATCGCAGCGCTGCCCCATGTAAGGCTGCGTGGCCTGATGACCCTGCCCGAGCCCGCCGCGGACTTTGCCACCGCGCTGGCGGTGCACCGCCAGGCCACCGTGCTGTTTGACAGCCTGTGCGCCAGCGGCCTGGCGCTGGACACCTTGTCCATGGGCATGAGTGCAGACCTGGAAGCCGCCGTGCAGGCAGGCAGCACCCTGGTGCGGGTGGGGTCGGCGATTTTTGGCGCGCGCGGCGGCGCCTAAGCCCGGCCTCAGGCACCGCCCAGGGGCAAGTGGGTGGTGTTTTTCACCTCTTCCATGACGGGGTAGGTGCGGGTTTCGCGCACCCCGGGCAACTGCCACAGCACAGTGCCCGCAAATTCGCGGTAGGCGCCCATGTCGGCCATGCGGGTTTTGAGCAGGTAGTCAAAGCCGCCAGCCACCATATGGCATTCCATGATTTCAGGGCGCACCTGCACCGCAGCCTTGAAGGCCTCAAACACATTGGGCGTGGTGCGGTCGAGCAGCACTTCGACAAACACCATCAGCCCGGCACCGAGCTTGAGCGGATTGAGCCGCGCCTCGTAACCCAGGATATAGCCCTCTTTGGCCAGGCGCTGCACACGCGCGAGCACAGCGGTAGGCGACAGGGCCACGCTTTCAGCGAGCTTGAGGTTGGAGATGCGGCCGTCGGCCTGCAGGCAGCGCAAGATCTTCAGGTCGGTGCGATCCAGATCAGGGGATACGGTATTCATGCGTTATTTATCACTAATTTATCAACGTAATTTGGTGAAATATTAATCGATAAACCTAAGAACATAGCGCTTTCTACATACAACGCCTTTTTGCGGAGACCGCCATGACTGTTGCCCAACGCCTGCCCCAACCCTACCGAAACGAGGCCGAAGTCGTGGCCCAGCGCCTGCACAGCCTGCAGCACGCCCTGGACTGGGTCCATGTCGCCCAGATGGCCGCGCCCTGGGTGCGGGCGGTGCGCGACAACCCGCCGCCGTTTTGGGCCATGGAAAGCCTGCTCAAGGAGTACCCGATTTCCAGCGCCGAAGGCCTGGCGCTGATGCGCTTGGCCGAAGCCCTGTTGCGCGTGCCCGACATGGACACCGCCATTGCCCTGACCACCGACCAACTCGGCCGCGCCGACTTTGCCCAAGGCAGCGACCAACTGCTGTCGCGCATTTCCAGCGCGGCCATTGCCTTGTCCAAGCACTTCTTGCCCGGCGCCGACGCGGCCACCCCGTCTACAGGGCTGATGGGCAAGCTTGGCGCCAAAACCGTGGTGGCCGCCACCTTGCGCGCAGTGCAGTTGCTGGGGCGCCAGTTTGTGCTGGGCCAGACCATGCCTGAGGCCATGAAAGAGGCCCAAAGTGCGCGCAACAAACAAAGCGCCAGCCTTGCGCTGCTGGACCGCACCAAAGCGCAACTGCCCCCGCAAGGGGCAGCGAGCACACGCGGTGAGGGCGCGTGGGGGCTGACATTTTCGTACGACATGCTGGGAGAAGGCGCGCGCACCGATGCGGACGCCTTGCGCTACCTGCAAAGCTACCGCGACGCCATCGCCCACATCGCCCGGCACGCCGACGCCAGCGGCACGCCCGAGCGCAACGACGGCATCAGCATCAAGCTCAGCGCCTTGCATCCGCGCTATGAAGACGCACAAAGCGCGCGCGTGATGGCGGAACTGGTGCCGCGCGTCTGGGGCCTGTGCGAGCAAGCGGCCCAGGCCCATATCAACCTCACGATTGACGCGGAAGAGGTGGACCGCCTGGAGCTGTCGCTCGAAGTGCTGGAAGTGCTGGTGGCGCGCGTAGCCCAGCACCACCCGCAGTGGCGCGGCCTGGGCCTGGCGTTGCAGGCCTACCAAACCCGGGCCCTGGAACTGGTGGCCCACGTCACCGCGCTGGCGCGCAAACACCAGGTGCGCCTGATGTGCCGCTTGGTGAAAGGCGCGTACTGGGACGCGGAGATCAAACGCGCCCAAGAATTGGGTTTGCCGCACTACCCGGTGTTCACCCACAAGCACCACACCGACGTGTCTTACCTGGCCTGCGCCCGCGCCTTGCTGGACGCCCCGGACGCGATCTTCCCGCAGTTCGCCACGCACAACGCAGCCACCATTGCGGCCATTTTGCAACTATCGATGCGAGTGGCCCCCACGCTTGTCGCTGCGCGTACTGCGCTGCCCCCCGAGGGGGCTGCTGCGCCTTGGGGCGGCCCGGCGGCGACTCCACAGCCCCCACGCTTGTCGCTGCGCGTAC
>CANFNE010000045.1 GCA_947448105.1 Burkholderiales bacterium | reverse complement strand
GCCCCGGTAGGCGCCGGTGCGCTCCAGCGCCGCCTGGTCCGCCGGTGTTTCCACCACGCAAAGCTGGCTGTGGTCGCGCCGGGTGTCCAGGCAGGTGGCGCAGATGCGGTCCTGGGTGAAGGTGTGGCACCGCTCGCAGTGGTGTACGTGCTCGGTGGCCTCCATCAAAGCACGTGCCAGCGTCTGGGCGCCTGCGCGGTCGCGCTGCAACAGGTGAAAGGCCATGCGCTGCGCCGACTTGATTCCCACGCCTGGCAGGCGCCGCAGGGCCTGGATCAGGGTGTCGAGCGAATGCGCGTCAGACATCGACGGCGCCGTACAAAGGGAGTCGCGCCACCTTAGAAAGGCAGCTTCATGCCACCGGGCAGGCCCGGCATGCCGGCCGTGATCTTGCCCAATTTTTGCGAGGATGTTTCCTCGGCCACGCGCAGCGCAGCATTAAAGGCAGCGGCCACCAGGTCTTCGAGCATGTCTTTGTCGTCGGCCAGCAAGCTGGGGTCGATGGTGACGCGGCGCACCTCGTGCTTGCAGGTCATGGTGACTTTCACCAGGCCGGAGCCCGACTCGCCACTGACCTCTATATTGCCCAGCTCGTCCTGGGCCTTTTTCATGTTGTCCTGCATGGCCTGGGCTTGCTTCATGAGGCCGGCGAGTTGTCCTTTGTTGAACATGGAAGCTTTCCTTTACGTAGATGGGGTTGAAATCAAAAATCAGAGCGGCCGAATAGAGCCCGGCACGATACGGGCACCAAAGTCTTTCATCAGCGCCTGTACCAGCGGCGTGGCGTAAATCAGTTGTTCTGCAGCCACTTGCCGCTCGGCGCTGGCGCGGGCGTTGCGCCGGCCCGGGCTGTCGGTGACACGGCCCACTTCCACTGCCAGCACCACGTCAAAACCAGCGTCCTTGAGCGCTTGCGTCAGGCGATCGCGGCTGCCAGGCTGGTTGAGCGACTCGCGCTCCACGCGCAGCAGCCACTGGCCTTCATCGCGCGCCACCAGTTGCGACTGCAGCGCCAGTTCGCGCACCATGGCACCAATGGCCTGGGCGTCCACCAAAGCTTGTACCGTGGCATGCCAAAAGTCACCCTCTTCGGTGGGAATGAGCACCGCCGATGCCTGCGCCGCAGCGCTGGCGTCGGCCAGGCTTTCGGTCTGCTGGCGCACGGGGACGCCGACTACGCGGTGGTCCACAGCGGCAGCAGGCACCGGGGCGCGGGGTACGGGGTCGGCCACGGCCTCGTCAAAATCGTAGTCGTCCTCAAGCGCCTCGTCAGGCGCATCGTCCCAGGGCTGGGTGGCACGCACCGGCAGGATCTGGCCAGGGGGCAGCGCACCGCTCTGCGAATACATCGCTGCGGCGGGTGTCGGTGGCGTTGGGACGGATGTATTGGCGCTGGCGCTGACGTTGTTGGCGGCGCCTACCGTGGCTTGCGCAGGCATGGACGCGGGCAACGGCGCTGCATTTGCAGTATGCAGGGACTCCGGATGGTCTTCCCAAGGCTGCACCGCACGCGGCGCGGCACTGGACTCAGGCATTGCGGCGGCAGCGGGGGCATGGGACGCAGCTGCAGCTTGAACGCGCGCCGCACTTGGCGCCGTTGCCGACGAGGCCTGAGGCGCCACGGCAGCACGCGCCGAGGCGCTCACTGGCTCCGTCGGACCGTCATTCAGAGTTTTTTTTTCAGCCAAGGGCGCCGTGCCCGTTGGTGTGGGGCCAAAACCGGCCGGCTTGAACGCCAGCAAGCGCAGCAGCACCATGGTGAGCGCTGCGTATTCGTCGGGCGCCAGGCCCAGGTCGCCCCGTCCATGCAGGCAAATGCTGTAGAGCAGCTGCGTCTCGTCGGCAGGCAAGAGCGCCGCCAGGCGCGCCGTGTCGGCCGCTTCGGCGTCACTGTCGTCGTCACCGTCCGCAGCAGCGGCAGAGCCCATGGTTTGCAACACCGCCATGCGCTGCAACACGGTCGACATTTCTTCCAGGGTGGACGCGGCGTTCAGGCCATTGAGCCGCAAGGTGTCCACGGTTTGCACCACCGTGCGCCCGTCACCCAGGGCGAGCGCCTCGATCAGGCGAAACACATAGCTGCGGTCTACGCTGCCAAGCATGGTGCGCACCGTCGCTTCGGTCAGGGCGCCCGCGCCAAAGGCAATCGCCTGGTCGGTCAAACTCAGCGCATCGCGCATGGATCCGCGTGCCGCACGCGCCAGCAGGCGCAGCGACTGGGGCTCCGAGTCGACCGACTCCTGGCCCAGCACCTGCACCAAATGCTCGCGAATCGTCTCTGGCGCCATGGGCCGCAGGTTGAACTGCAGGCAACGCGAGAGCACCGTCACAGGTACTTTTTGCGGGTCAGTGGTGGCGAGCACAAATTTGAGGTAGTCCGGCGGCTCTTCCAGCGTCTTCAACATGGCGTTGAAGGCCGTGTTGGTCAGCATGTGCACCTCGTCGATCATGAAGACCTTGAAGCGCCCTTGCACCGGCTTGTACACCGCCTGCTCGAGCAGCGCTTGCACCTCGTCTACGCCGCGGTTGGAGGCGGCGTCAAGCTCGGTGTAATCGACAAAGCGGCCCGAATCAATGTCGGTGCAGGCCTGGCAGACGCCGCAGGGCGTGGCCGTGATGCCGCCCTGCCCGTCTGCGCCCTGGCAGTTGAGCGACTTGGCCAAAATCCGCGAGACCGTGGTCTTGCCCACACCGCGCGTGCCGGTAAACAGATAGGCGTGGTGCAGGCGTTGGGTGGTCAGGGCGTTGCTCAGGGCTTGCACCACATGGTCCTGCCCCACCATTTCAGCAAAATTGCGCGGGCGGTACTTGCGGGCGAGCACGAGGTAAGACATGGCTGGATTCTACGGGGGTGCGCAAGCAGGCCTGGCATTACAATCGACCGCGACGGGCCTCCTCGCATGGTGAAGCGGCCAACCGGGTCAGGTGGGGAACCAAGCAGCCCTAACTGTGGAGTCAGTGCCGGGGTAAGGCTCGTCAACCCCTCATATTTTGTTCAGGTACTCCAGCACACCGTGTGCCGCCCGGCGCCCTGTGGCCAGCGACGCACTGAGCAGGTAGCCGCCGGTGGGCGCCTCCCAATCGAGCATTTCACCGGCGCAAAACACGCCAGGCAACGACTGCAACATCAGCCCAGCGTTCAATCCTTCAAACCGCACGCCGCCGGCGCTGCTGATCGCCTCGTCCATCGGGCGCGTGGCTTGCAAGGAGATGGGTAGCGCCTTGATGCCCGCGGCCAGCGCCACCGGGTCGTCAAAACTGGCTTTGGGCAAACACTCACGCAAAATGCCTGCCTTGATGCCGTCTAAGTGCAAACGGCTTTTCAGGTGGCTTGAAAGTGAACGCGAGCCGCGCGGGTGGCGCACTTCGGCCAGCACGCGCTCGTGGCTCATGTCGGGCAGCAAATCCAGCAAAAAACCAGCCCGCCCTGCGCGCAGCAAGGCGTCGCGCAAGACCTGCGCGGCGGCGTAAATCAGACTGCCTTCAACACCTGTGGCAGTCGCTACAAATTCGCCTTTGCGTTGAAACAGAGGCGCTGAGCCGGCGCGCTCACCGGGCACCGTGATAGCCACCGTCTTAAAGGGTTGACCAGCGAATTTTTCGGCAAAAAAGGGACTCCAGCCACCGGCCACGTCAAAACCGCAATTGGCGGGCAACAAGGGCGAAACGTCCACGCCACGCGCCTGCAGCAGCGCCACCCAAGCGCCGTCCGACCCCAAACGCGCCCAACTGCCGCCGCCCAGCGCCAGCACGACCGCCTTGGCCTGCACGCAGACCTCACCCGCCGAGGTTGCAAAGGTCAGATCGCCCTGCGGATTCCAACCGGTCCAGCGGTGGCGCATATGAAACTGCACCGGCGCGCCTTGCGCCGGGTGGCGCAGGCGTGCCAGCCAGGCGCGCAACAAGGGAGCAGCCTTCAGGTCTTTGGGGAAAACCCGGCCGGACGTGCCGACAAACGTCTCCACGCCCAGGTCTTGGGCCCAGGCGCGTACCGCATCGGAATCCAAGTCCTGCAACAGCGGCTCCATCTGCGCTCGGCGCGCGCCATAGCGGCTGGCAAACGCATCGTGCACTTCAGAATGCGTCAAATTAAGGCCGCCCTTGCCCGCGAGCAAAAACTTGCGCCCCACCGTGGGCATGGCGTCAAACAGATGCACTGCGTGGCCCGCCCGGCTGATCTGCTGCGCCGCCATCAAACCAGCGGGGCCGCCGCCCACCACAACGACGGGAAGTTCAGCGGGCATGGCGCGCCCACGCAATGCTTGGTAACGCGCCAGCGCAGCGTGCGCTGGCAATTTTTTCTATACCGTTCATAGTGAGGCTTAGGGCCAGTCCTTGTTTGCTTTCTGTCACAATCGATTTCAACCGCGCAGCACCTACCACCCCCGAAGGAATATTTTTATGGCCAGCGATCTCGTCAAACACGTCACCGATGCCACCTTTGAAGCCGATGTGCTTCAGTCGGCACAGCCCATTTTGGTGGACTACTGGGCCGAATGGTGCGGCCCTTGCAAGATGATTGCCCCCATTCTGGACGAAGTGTCGGTGGCTTACGAAGGCAAGTTGCAAATCGCCAAAATGAATGTGGACGAGAACCGCGAAATTCCTGCCAAGTTTGGCATTCGCGGCATTCCCACACTGATGCTGTTCAAGGACGGCAAGCTGGCGGCCACCAAGGTCGGCGCACTGAGCAAGTCGCAGCTCGTGGCATTCATCGACGAACAGATGTAATTGGCGCCCTGGCGCCATGCGGCGCGCCGGGTGTTTTACTGACGCAAGTCAGCCAAAGAAACCGGGTGCGCCCGGTTTTATTTTGCCCCCAGATTTCCTGTCATAATTATCCTGTTCATACATCTTCTACAGATGGTCACCCCAAACCGGTGGCGAACGCGGATGCACCAGAGTTGCCTCCCGCATTGCGGCCTTCTCCCGACTTTCCCCTGATTTCCTGCCACCCCCGAAATTTCGGTCAACCTCCCCTACGGGAACCATTCCATGCACTTAAACGAACTCAAGGCACTGCATGTGTCAGAAGTCCTGAAACAAGCCGAAGAGCTTGAAATTGAAAACACAGGCCGCATGCGCAAGCAGGAGTTGATGTTCGCCATCATCAAAAAGCGCGCGCGCACCGGCGAGCAAATCATTGCCGATGGCGTGCTGGAAATTTTGCCCGACGGCTTTGGCTTTTTGCGCAGCCCTGACACCAGTTACACCGCCAGCACCGATGACATCTACATCAGCCCCAGCCAGGTGCGCCGCTTTAACCTGCACACCGGCGACATGATTGAAGGCGAAGTGCGCACGCCCAAAGACGGTGAGCGTTACTTTGCCCTGAACAAGCTTGACAAGGTCAACGGCGACTCGCCCGAGAGCAACAAGCACAAGGTGATGTTCGAGAACTTGACGCCGCTGTTCCCCAAGGTGCAAATGCGCCTGGAACAGGACAACAAAAGCGACGAAAACATCACCGGCCGCATCATCGACATCATCGCCCCCATCGGTAAAGGCCAGCGCGCCTTGCTGGTGGCGCCACCCAAGAGCGGCAAGACGGTGATGATGCAGCACATTGCCCACGCGATTTCGGCCAATTACCCCGACAGCCACATGATGGTTTTGCTGGTGGACGAGCGCCCCGAAGAGGTGACCGAGATGCAGCGCACCGTCAAGGGTGAGGTGATTGCGTCCACTTTTGACGAGCCGGCTTCGCGCCACGTGCACGTGGCCGAAATGGTGATTGAACGCGCCAAACGCCTGGTCGAATTGAAAAAAGACGTGGTGATTTTGCTGGACTCCATCACCCGCCTGGCCCGCGCCTACAACAACGTGGTGCCATCAAGCGGCAAGGTGCTGACCGGCGGCGTGGACTCCAACGCCCTGCAGCGGCCCAAGCGCTTCTTGGGCGCGGCGCGCAATGTTGAAGAAGGTGGCTCACTGACCATCATCGCCACCGCGCTAATCGACACCGGCAGCCGCATGGACGAGGTGATTTTTGAAGAGTTCAAAGGCACCGGCAACTCCGAGATCCACCTCGACCGCCGCCTGTACGAAAAACGCGTATTCCCTTCCATCCAGCTCAACCGCAGCGGCACGCGGCGCGAAGAGTTGCTGCTGGCGCCCGATATTTTGCAAAAAACCCGCATCCTGCGCCAGTTTCTGTACAACATGGACGAAATCGAAGCGATGGAAATGGTGCTCAAACAAATGCGCGCCACCAAAACCAATAGCGAATTTTTCGACATGATGCGCCGCGGCGGCTAAGCGGCCGCGCTGGTTTATACTCTGGGGCTTTACGCGACAAGTACACCGGGTTTTGGATTGGGCAATGGTTTGCCCGAGGGCCTGATGCGGCTGCCGCAACTGATGGACAAAAATATGAAAGCTGGAATTCACCCCAACTACCGCGAAGTGTGCTTCATGGACCTGTCAAACAATTTCAAGTTTGTCACCCGTTCATGCGCCAACACCAAGGAAATGATCAAGATGGAAGACGGCCGCGAACTGCCGCTGTACAAGCTTGATACCTCCAGCGAATCGCATCCTTTCTACACCGGGACCCAAAAGTCGGTGGACAACATGGGCGGACGCGTGGAAAAATTCCGCAACCGTTTCGGCAAGACCAGCCTCACCGCCGCCAAGTGAGACCACACCGGGCTTTGCGTCCGGTTGTCTCCCCAAAAAGCAGCCCGGTTTTCCTGGCTGCTTTTTTTATTGAGGCCTTTAAATAGTGCAAACCACCACCCCCGCCGTTGTAACCCAGGCCGCCGTCAAACGTTTGCCGCGTGCGGCGCTCTGGGGACTGTGCATCGTCTATGTGCTGGCCGGCTTTATTGGGCGTGGCGGCTGGAAAAGCGCCGACATGGCGGCCCTGGGATTTATGGCGGAACTGGCCTCCGGCCACACCAACTGGTGGCACCCCATGCTGCTGGGCATTGCCTCGGAGTACGACGCCCTGTTTCCCTATTGGCTGGGTGCCTGGATGCTGCAGATCGCCCCTAACGCCGAGGTGGCGCTGTGGCTCATCCGTCTGCCATTCGCCCTGCTGCTGGCGCTGGCCATGGCAGCCACGTGGTACGGCACCTATTACCTGGCCAAAAGCCCGCAGGCCCAACCCGTGGCCTTTGCCTTTGGCGGCCAGGCCCAGCCCAACGACTATGCGCGCACCGTGGCAGACGGCGGCTTGCTGGCCTTTATCGCCTGTCTGGGATTGGCACAGCTGGGCCACGAGACCACGCCGGCGCTGGCCCAACTCGGCTTTATGGGCCTGTATTTTTATGGGGTGAGCGCGCTCCCCTACCGTCGGCGCCTGGCCGGCCCCGTCTCTGTGCTGGGATTGGTGGGCTTGACACTCAGTGGCGCACCCATGTTGGCCTTTGTCTTTGGCCTAGGCTGCGCCGTGCTCACCGCGTTCGGTGGTGGCGCCAAGCGCGACGCGGCGAGCGTGCTGCGCGACCACCGCGCTGGTCTGACACTTTTGCTGGCATGCCTGTACAGCGCTGCACTGGCCACGGTGCTGCGCCTGTGGCAATGGAAAATCATTTCACCCCAAGCGCTGTGGATTGACTGGAATGGCTACGCACAATTGCTGGTCTGGTTCACCTGGCCAGCCTGGCCGCTGGCGGGCTGGGCCGTATTGCAATGGCGCAAGCACATCGGTAGCCGCCATATCGCGCTGCCACTGTGGCTCGTGGGCGTGACGCTGATTGCGACGCTGTTTACCGGGTCTTCAGACCGGACTTTGCTGCTGGCGCTGCCCGCGATTGCCAGCCTGGCTGCGTTTGCCCTGCCCACCCTGCAGCGCCAAATGGCCTCGCTGGTGGACTGGTTTACGCTGCTTTTTTTCTCGGGCTGTGGACTCACCATCTGGGTGGTGTGGCTGGCCATGCAAACCGGCTTTCCCAGCCAGCCCGCCGCCAATGTGGCGCGACTGGCGCCCGGCTTTGTGCCGGAGTTTTCCGCCCTGGCGCTGGCCTTGGCACTGGCGGCCACCGGCTTTTGGATGGCCTTGGTGCGCTGGCGCACCAGTCGCCAACGTGCGGCTCTCTGGAAAAGCCTGGCCTTGCCTGCTGGTGGCGCGGTCTGGTGCTGGATGCTGCTGATGACGCTGTGGCTGCCTTTGTTGGACTACACCCAGGGCTACCCAAGCTTTGTGCGAAGTATCAAAACGCAAATAGACAAACCGGGTTGTATTGAAGTGCAGGGGCTGCGCAGCAGCCAAATTGCCGCCTTGCAGTGGTATGGGCAGCTACCACTGGTGGGCGCAGGCTCCTTGGTGCGCTGCACCTGGCTGCTGGTGACGCCCACGTCCGGCGCCGATGTGCCGCCTACCGTTGACCGCAGCGTGTGGAATACCAAAGCGCTGGTGCAACACCCCGCCGACGGCAGCGATGCCGTCTGGCTTATGCAGCGGCAATAGCGGAGGTGCTGGCGGGAGCGCCACTATGGGCGCTGATCGGTTCCGCAGGCAGCCGAACTCTGGAGGCAGGAAAGCGCACGGTGAACGTGGAGCCCTGCCCTGGCGTACTGGCAATGGACAACTCGGCGCCATGGCGCTGCGCCACGTGTTTGACAATCGCCAGTCCCAGGCCGGTGCCACCGGTTTCACGCGAACGGCTGCGGTCTACCCGGTAAAAGCGCTCCGTGAGACGCGCAATGTGTTCGGCAGCAATCCCAACACCCTCGTCACGCACCGAAAATTCAGCGCCACCATCGGCTTGTGCACGCCAGTTAACAAAAATGCTTTTGCCTTCCGGCGTGTAGCGCGCCGCGTTGCCAATAAGGTTGAGCAAAGCACTGTGCAGCTCAGTGCTCGAACCAGCTATCGCGATGTCAGGTGCGACCTCGAAGTACAGGCCTTGCGCCTGCCCCCAAAGGACGCGTGAAAGTTCCGTCACCTCTTGCCGGCAGTGCTCAAAAACCGGCGCCATGGGCACCCATTCCTGCGCCGAGGGCAGCGGGCTGCCTTCCAGGCGCGAAAGCGTGAGCAAGTCACTCACCAGAGACTGCATGCGCTCGGCCTGTTGCGCCATCAAATCAAGGTAGCGCACGCGCTCTTGTTCGGACAGGTTCAGGCTTTGCAGCGTTTCCACAAAACCCGACAAGACCGTCAATGGCGTGCGAATTTCGTGCGACACGTTGGCAACAAAGTCGCGGCGCATGGCCTCCGCCTGTTCCACGGCGGTGACATCACGTGAGAGCAGGAGCTTGCGACCCTCGCCATAAGGGTGCATATGCACCGAAAGGCGCACCGGCTTGGCCGTGGTGCTGGCGCGTCCGGGCATGAGCACGTCGCTCTGGAAATCAGCAGTGGCCAAGTAGGCGGCAAAGCCCGGGTCACGCACCAGGTTACCGAAATGCTGGAACAGGTCGCGCGTACCTTCCAAACCGAAATGCGATTGCGCGGACTGGTTGAACCATTCGATGCGTAAATCGCGGTCCAACAACACCACGCCGTTGGGTGAAGCCTGCATCGCTGCCAGAAAATCCTGGAAACGGCTGTCGCGCTGCTGTACCGCCCTCTCTCGCGAGCGCGCCAGGCGCCGCACGCGGTCCGAAATTTCACCCCACAGGCCAAAGGACACCGGCGCTTGCAGCATGTCTGCGCTGTTGAGCCAGCGCAGCACCCGCATGGCCAAAGCAACGTCCAGTACATGCCAAAAGTAACTCGACACCAAGGCACACAAGAGCATAGGCGCCCAGGTGGGGTCAGCCAGCGACATAAAACTGCGGCTAAACCACCAGCCAAAGAGGGCCCCCAAGGCCTGGAAAAGGGCGAACGACAGCAGCCGCCCCATCATTCGTGAAATCAAAAAGCTATCCCGCAATCTCTCTGGCCGTCACCGCCACCGGCACCACCGGCTTGGCAGTCAGGCGGTAACCCGCGCCACGCACGGTTTCCACCATCGGTCCTGCAGCGCCCAAGGCCTCGCGCAGGCGCTTCACGTGGACGTCCACCGTACGCTCTTCGATGTACACGTGGTCACCCCAGACTTTGTCGAGCAATTGCCCACGGCTGTGCACCCGCTCGGCGTGGCCCATGAGGTAGTGCAGCAGCTTGAACTCGGTGGGTCCGAGCTTGAGCGGCTGCTCCAGAAAGGACACCCGGTGCGTGGCTGAATCCAGGCTCAAGCCAGCGATCACAATCGCCTCGCCACTGGGCTCGGGGCTGTGCCGGCGCAGCACCGCGCGCACGCGCGCCAGCAACTCTTTGGTGGAAAAGGGCTTGGAAATGTAGTCGTCCGCTCCGGCGTCCAGCCCGGCCACGCGGTCCGCCTCGTCGCCCCGGGCAGTGAGCATGATCAGCGGCACCGCTTTGGTTCGCTCATTGGCACGCCAGCGTTTGGCCAAGGACAAGCCGCTTTCTCCGGGGAGCATCCAGTCCAACAAAATCAGGTCAGGCACGGCCGCTTCTATTTCGCGTTGTGCACTGACACTGTCCATGGCCCAGGTCGGACGAAAGCCGTTGTGGCGCAGGTTCACCGCAATCAGCTCGGCAATGGCGGGTTCGTCCTCCACCACCAGCACGGCGGGCATGTTTCTCATTTGACGACGGACTCGACCCGGTCGATCGAGCTGTGGCGTACGTCTTCACCCTTGACGACATAGATGATGAACTCTGCGATGTTCTTGGCATGGTCGCCAATGCGTTCAATGGCTTTGGCCAAAAACAGCAAGTCCAGGCTGGGGGAAATGGTGCGCGGGTCTTCCATCATGTAGGTGATGAGCTTGCGCACAAAGCCGTCAAATTCTTTGTCAATCAGGTCGTCCTCTTTGAGGATGCTCAAAGCCGCATTCACGTCCAGGCGGGCAAAAGCGTCAAGCGCCTTGTTCAGCAAGCCAGAGGCCAAATCGGCGACGTAACGTAGTTCTAGCGAAGGCAAGGAACGCGGTGCACCGCTCTCGATGATGGAGACCACCATGCGCGCGATTTTTTCGGCTTCGTCACCCACGCGTTCCAAATTGGCGGTGGTCTTGGAGATCGCGATGAGCAAGCGCAAATCACGCGCCGTGGGTTGGCGCCGGGCGATGATGGACGACAGGTCACGGTCGATTTCGATTTCCATGGCGTTGACGCGGGTCTCGTTGGCGGTGACGTCATGGGCCGCCTCCAGACTGAAATGGTGCAGCGCATAAATAGCCTGGCGAATCTGGGACTCGACCAAGCCGCCAAGTTCCATGACCTGGGAAGACACCGAGGTCAACTCGCTGTCAAATTGCGTAGAAAGATGTTTATCGGGCATGGCGAACTCCTGAAAATGGGGCGAGACGGGACGGTCAAAAAGCGAGCGATCGGTGGACAAACCAAGGATCAGCCAAAGCGGCCCGTGATGTAGTCTTCGGTTTCCTTGCGTGTGGGCTTGAAAAACATTTGCTCGGTCGCACCGAATTCAATCAGGTCACCCAGGTACATATAAGCAGTGTAGTCACTGCAGCGCGCAGCTTGCTGCATGTTGTGGGTGACGATCACCACTGTGTAATCGGCCTTGAGCTCGACGATCAGCTCTTCGACCTTGGCGGTCGAAATCGGATCCAGGGCGGAACAGGGTTCGTCAAGCAGCAAGACTTCGGGCTTGATGGCAATGCCACGCGCAATGCACAGGCGCTGCTGCTGGCCGCCCGAGAGGCTGGAGCCGCTCTGGTGAAGTTTGTCCTTGACCTCCGTCCACAGCGCCGACTTGCGCAGCGCCCATTCAACACGCTCTTCCATGTCGGTGGCGCTTAAGTTTTCAAACAGCTTGACGCCAAACGCGATGTTGTCGTAAATCGACATAGGAAACGGCGTGGGCTTTTGGAACACCATACCGACCTTTGCGCGCAACAACGCTACGTCTTCCTTGCTGGTGAGCAGGTTTTCGCCGTCAAGAATGATCTGGCCTTCAGCGCGCTGCTCAGGGTAGAGCTCGAACATGCGGTTGAAAACCCGCAACAAGGTCGATTTCCCGCAGCCCGATGGACCAATGAAGGCCGTTACCTTGCCCTCGGGAATATTGAGATTGATGCCCTTGAGGGCGTGGAATTTGCCGTAGTAAAAGTTCAGGTCCTTGACGGCAATCTTGGTGCTAAGGGGGCCAGTATCAGTTTTGAGCATGGGAGTACTTGGTAAGGTGATAGGGGGCGTGGCGAGCCAACTTTAGGCTTTGCTGCGGGTCAGAACACGCGCTGCGATATTGAGCACGAGAACCGCCAGGGTGATCAGGAAAACACCGGCCCAGGCCAGTTTTTGCCAGTTTTCGTAAGGACTCATCGCAAATTTAAAAATCGTCACCGGCAGGCTTGCCATGGGCTGGCCCAGGCTAGACGTCCAGAACTGGTTGCTCAGCGCGGTAAACAAGAGCGGCGCCGTCTCTCCCGCGATGCGGGCCACCGCCAGCAAGACGCCGGTGATAACGCCAGCACGCGCAGCCTTGAGGGTGATGCTGATGATGACTTTCCATTTGGGCGCGCCCAAGGCATACGCCGCCTCACGCAGACCTGCAGGCACCAGTTGCAGCATGTTTTCGGTGGTACGGATCACGACCGGAATC
>CANFNE010000044.1 GCA_947448105.1 Burkholderiales bacterium | reverse complement strand
GTCAGCGGCGCCACGAATGGCACTGCGTGGCTGGACACCGACGGCAACATCCGCTTCCTGCCCGACGCCAACTACCACGGCCCGGCCAGCTTTAGTTACACCGTGAGCGACGGTAATGGCGGCGCAGTTACCGCCACGGTGAACATCACCGTGGCCGCAGTCAACGATGCACCCGTCGCGGTAGGTGATTCCACCAGCACCCTAGAAGACAACGCGCTCTATATCGAAGCCGCCACACTGTTGGCGAACGACAGTGACGTCGATGTGGCCACCGACGGTCAAACCTTAAGCATTAGCGCCGTTAGCAACCCCAGCCACGGCACGGTGCGCCTCATCACCCAGCCCGATGGCAGCCAGCAAGTGGCCTTCACCCCAGACGCCAACTTCCACGGCGCAGCCAGCTTTCAGTACACGGTAAGCGATGGCAACGGCGGCACGACCACCGCGACTGCTATCGTGAATGTGGCAGCGGTAAACGACGCGCCGGTAGCAATTGGCGAGTCCGCTGCCACCGAAGAAGACGTGGGCCTGGTATTCACTGCCGCGTCCCTGCTGGCGAACGACAGCGACGTGGACGCTGCCACCGATGGCCAGACTTTGAGCATCAGCGCCGTCAGCGGCGCCACGAATGGCACTGCGTGGCTGGACACCGACGGCAACATCCGCTTCCTGCCCGACGCCAACTACCACGGCCCGGCCAGTTTCAGCTACACGGTGAGCGACAGCAATGGCGGCACGGTCACCGCCACGGTCAATATCACAGTCGCCGCTGTGAACGACGCACCTGTGGTGCAGGGGGAATCCGCCAGCACGCTGGAGGACACAGTGCTGACCATCTCCGCCGCCACACTGTTGGCGAACGACAGCGATGTAGACACCGCCACCGACGGCCAAACCTTAACCATTAGCGCGGTCAGCAACCCCAGCCACGGCACGGTGCGCCTGGTTACTTTGCAAGACGGCAGCCAGCAAGTGGAGTTCACCCCGGACGCGAACTTTCACGGCGCAGCCAGCTTCCAGTACTCGGTGAGCGACGGCAACGGCGGCACCGCCACGGCCACTGCCGTCATCAACTGCACCGCGGTCAACGACGCACCCGTCACTGCGGGTGAATCCGCGCAAGGCGATGAAGACCGCCTCCTTGAGTTCAGCTCCATCGACCTGCTTGCCAACGACGGCGATGTAGACACCGCCACCGACGGGCAAGTGCTGAGCATCAGCCGCGTGGGCGACGCCGCCCATGGCACTGTGACTCTGGACGCCAAAGGCAAGATCTATTTCACCCCAGACGCCAACTACCACGGCGCCGCCAGCTTTAGCTACTGGGTGACTGACGGCACCACCGAAACAGTGGCCACGGTGCGCCTGACTATCGCGCCGGTTAATGACCTGCCAGTGGCGCAGGGTGAAACCGTTAACAGTAACGAGGACGTCGCTCTTTTGTTCGACCCGGCCATCTTGCTGACCAACGACAGCGACGCCGATGTGGCCACCGATGGCCAAACCTTGTCCATCAGCGCCTTGGGCAACTCCAGCCACTGCAGCGTCGCTTTTGTATCGCAGGCCGACGGCAGCCAGCGCATCGTCTTCACGCCCGAGGCCAATTTCTTTGGCACCGCCAGCTTTCAATACACGGTCAGCGACGGCAATGGCGGCACCACCACTGCCGCCGTGGTCGTGAACCTGGCGCAGGTTAACGACGTGCCCGTGGCGCGCGACGACAGCCTTGCCGCCATCGACGAAGACAGCGCGCTGCACATCAGCTTTGCCACCTTGCTGACAAACGACAGTGACGCCGACAGCGCCAACGCAGCACTGGGCGGCACCAACGATGCACTCACCGTGGTGTCCGTGGGCGAAGCTAGCCACGGTACGGTGACGCTTACGGCCACCGACGTGCTGTTTACGCCCGACGCCAATTACCACGGCCCAGCCAGCTTTGCCTACCAGGTGCGCGACAGCAGCGGCGCCATTGCCCAGGCCTACGCCAGCTTTACTGTGCGCGCAGTCAACGACGCCCCGGTGGCGCTGGGGGAGACCATCAGCAACAATGAAGACACCACGCTGGTGATCCAGCCCGCCAGCCTGCTGGCCAATGACAGCGACGTAGACACCGCTACAAATGGCCAGGTTTTAAGCATCAGCGCCGTGGGGAGCGCCACGCACGGCAGCGTGTCCATCAACGCCGACGGCAACATCGTCTTCGTGCCCCATGCCAATTACTTTGGCAGCGCAAGCTTTGTGTACACCGTGTCCGACGGCAACGGCGGCCTTGTAAACGCCACCGCGACGATCGTGCTGGCGGCGGTGAACGACGCGCCGGTGGGCCTGGGCGAGACCATCGAGTCCACCGAAGACCAAGTACTAAGAATTGACGCCGCCGCCCTGTTGGCCAACGACAGCGACGTGGACAACCTGCGCGCCGATTTGACCCTCTCAAGGGTGCAGTCCGGCACCGGAGGCACCGTGGCGCTGAACGCTGCGGGCCAGGTGGTGTTTACTCCCAACGCCAACTTCAGCGGCAACGCCACCTTCACCTACTGGGTGCGCGACCCGGCGGGCCTGGAGTCCAACCCCGTCACCGCCACAGTGGTGGTGGCTGCCGTCAACGACGCGCCCACGGTGCAAGGCGAAATCGTCACCGGCGCGGTGGAAGACGCGGTGTTTCGCATCTCCAAAGCCACCTTGCTGGCCAATGACCACGACCTGGACGATGCCGACAGCGCCTTGCGCCTGAGCTGGGTCGGCAGCGCCAGCGGTGGCAGCGTGAGCTTGGACGGCAATGGCGACGTGGTGTTTACGCCTAGCGCCAATTTCAACGGCAACGCCAGCTTTCAGTACAAGGTGCGCGACGCGGCGGGCTTGGAGTCTGCGGCGGTGACCGCGATTGTTCCGGTGACCGCAGTTAACGACGCGCCTATGGCGGTGGACGACCAGTTCGCCACCTATCGCAACAGCACCATGGCGATTGGTTTTTGGCAACTCACCAGCAACGACCGCGATATGGAGGGGGATGCGCTCACGGTATCTGGGGTGCGCGACCGTGCGAATGGGCATGCATCGATCGTGAACGGTTACGTGCAATTTGTCCCTAATGCGGACTTTAGTGGCGCGGCGTCTTTTGATTATCTGGCCGACGACGGGCACGGCGGGCAGACCTGGGCTACGGCTTTTGTGGATGTGAAGATTCCGCCGAATATGTATCCGACGGCTTATAGAACAACGGCTAACGGCAGGGGTTACTACCCTTGGATGGACTGGGTGAACGTAAACTTTCAAATCTCGGATGACGATGATCCGGCATTAACTAGAATGAATAATATCTTTCTGATAACAAACTCTCTTGAGAGTTCTTATTATAGCCCTTATTTGGATTCTGAAAGTAATTGGATATATTACAGCGATCCTACTACTTGGAGCTTGACCAGAAATGGCGCAGAGGGGATGTTTTCAGTCAGTGGAAGATTTTATTTGCTGGACAGCGCATGGGAACTGGTCGACGCAAGGGGTTTAACCAATGTCTGGCACTACAGTATTACTGGCTACCATGGGAGCTCGGATAAGTGGACTTTTGATGATTCTTGGTACTCTGAGCATTACGGCTATTACTACCCTCCCTTAGTAATGGATTTAAACGGCGACGGCGTCCATTTCACCTCCATTCAAAACTCCAATATCTACATCGACGTCAATAACGATGGTATTAAAGACAAAATGGCCTGGGCGGGCAATGACGACGGAGTTTTGGTGTGGGACAAAGACCATAACCAGCAAATCACCGATGCCTCCGAATTTGGTTTCCAGCACCTCCAGGCCGACGCTCAAACTGACCTGGAAGGTTTGCAGGCGCTCGATACCAACCACAACGGCCTGCTGGACGCGGGTGACGACAAATTTGCCGAGTTCGCCGTGTGGCAAGACGCCAACGGCAACGGCGCGGTGGACGCCGGCGAGTTTTTGACGCTGCAAGAACGCGGCATTGCCAGCATCAACCTGCACAGCGACGGCCAGATGCGCGACGCAGGCACGCTTTTAGAAGGCAGCCTGACCGGCGAGACCGACGCCACGGTGATGGGCAACGCGGCCTATACCCGCACTGACGGCAGCACCGGCCTGGTGGCCGATGCCATGTTGGCTTACGCCCCCGGCCGGGCCAACACCGCCGTGCAGGAACCGGCGCCAGCCAGCCAAGAAATCGCACTGGCGCCGCCCAACGCCGCCGCAGCGCCAGAGGCTGCAACAACTGACGCAGCGCCTGCCACCGTTGAGGAACTTACAGGTACCGCCCCAGCCCAGGCGCACCCAGTGACCGAAATAGCCGCCACCGAATTGGCGCAAGCCGCTTCCCCGGTGTCTGAAGCCACGCTGTCCCCAGCGCATCCAAGCAACCTAGACCCGCTGCCTGCATACGACACCCCAAGCGCCTACGCGAATACGGGCAATGCCGCAGAAGGAGTACAAAGCACAGCGGATACCGAAGGCGCCAGCACCGCCGAGCTGGCGCGCCAGGCCGCGCTGTTCAACCAGTTTTGCAATGCCGATCCGGCGCCTGACGCTACGCCTCTGGGCTTTGTGCCCCTGGACCAAGGCCTGCACTTCGTCGATCCCCATGTGGTGGCCCAAGACAGCGCATACCAAGCGCTGCAAGCCGCGTGACCCCAACAATCAGAGAGGAAAACCAGTGAAAGATGAACTGACATTACTGCAGCTCTACGGCAGGCTGCACCACTTGCACCTGGAGCTTGAGCAGCTAAAGCACCAGTTCGCCAGTTTTGACAAAGCGGGCCAGGCCGAGCGTTTTGGCGTAGGGCAGACCTTGCAGGCGCTGCAAGCGCTGGGCTTTGACGCCAAGCTCAAACGCGGCACGCGCCAGTCTATTGAGCCGGCCGCGCTGCCCGCGCTCATGCCCACGCGCGACGGCCACCTTATGCTCGTGGGCCGCCTGGAGCGCCGCCAGCGCGAGCGGGGCCAAGACGCCACCGTCGTGGTGCAAAAGTCGGGGCAGGCAGCACCCCAGCAGCTTAGCCTGCTAGAGTTTGACCAGTGGTTTACCGGCGAGTGGATCGAGGCCAGCCCCGGCGCAGACCTGGCAAAGCGCCGTGCGGGCGCTGCCGACGCGCCACAGAAGCGCTTTGGCATAGGCTGGTTTTGGCAAACGCTCAAAAAGTACAAAATGCTAATGGGCGAGGTGATGCTGGCCTCCTTGTTTGTGCAAATCATTGCGCTGATTACGCCCCTGATTTTTCAGGTGGTGATTGACAAGGTACTTAGCAACCGCACCCTGTCTACCCTGGATGTGATGGTGATCGCACTATTGGGAGTCGGCATTTTTGAAGTGGTGCTGAGCGCCATGCGCCACTACTTGCTCAGCCACACCACCAACCGGGTGGACGTGGAGCTGGGCGCCAAGTTGTTCCGTCACCTGCTGCACTTGCCGCTGTCCTACTTTGATAGCCGGCGCAGCGGCGACACAGTGGCCCGTGTGCGCGAGCTAGAAAACGCGCGCAATTTCCTCACTGGCCAGGCGCTTACGAGTTGGTTGGACTTGCTGTTCGTTGGGGTCTATCTGGCGGTCATGTTCTATTACAGCGTGACGCTCACCTTGGTGGTACTTGCGGCCTTGCCGGTGTTTTTTGGTGCGTCAGCACTCATTACGCCGATGCTGCGCCAAAAGCTAGAAGACAAGTTCGCCCTGGGCGCAGACAACCAGGCCTACTTGGTGGAGACAGTGACTTCGATGGAAACACTCAAAAGCCACGCGGTCGAGCCGCAGTGGCAGGGCGAGTGGGAAAAGCGCCTAGCCAGCTACGTGATGGCGTCTTTCGAGGGCGGGCACCTGGGCAACGCCACCAACCAGTTCATCAGCCTGGCCAGCAAGGTGCTTACCGTGCTGCTGCTGTGGCTGGGCGCGCGTGCGGTGATCGACGGCAACCTTACCGTGGGTGGCCTGATTGCCTTCAACATGCTCAGTGGCCGGGTGAACGCTCCTATTCTTAAGCTGTCTTCGCTGTGGCAAGACTTTACGCAAATGAAGGTCAGCATCAAACGTTTGGGCGACATCATGGACGCGCCGCCCGAGCCAGCGTTTCAGCCCCACCGCTCCACGCCACCCAGCGTGCAGGGCCGCATCACATTTGACCACGTGGGCTTTCGCTACCACCCAAAGCTGCCGCAGGTGCTTACCGAGCTGAGCTTTGACATTGCGCCCGGCGAGGTCATTGGCGTGGTGGGCGTGTCAGGTGCGGGCAAAACCACACTCATGCGCCTCATACAGCGCCTCTACACGCCCGAGACCGGGCGCATCCTGATCGACGGCATGGACCTCAATTTGGCCGACACCGGTTGGCTGCGCCGCCAAATGGGCGTGGTGGGCCAAGACACGGTGCTGTTTAACCGCAGCGTGCGCGACAACATCGCCTTGGCCGATGGTGGCCTCGAGATGGAGGCAGTCACCCACGCGGCGCAACTCGCCGGTGCACATGAATTTATCTTGCAACTGCCCGAGGGTTATGACACGGTGATCGGCGAGCGGGGCGGGCGCCTGAGCGGGGGCCAGCGCGCCCGCCTGGCCATTGCCCGTGCCCTGGCCACAGACCCGCGCGTGTTGCTGCTCGACGAAGCCACCGCTTCGCTGGACTACGAAAGCGAGCGCTTGGTGCACGACAACATGGCCCGCATTGCCCAGGGGCGCACCGTCATCATCGTGGCACACCGCTTGTCCACCTTGCGGCTTGCGGACCGCATCTTGGTGATCAGTGACGGGCGCTTGGTGGAAACGGGCAACCACGCCAGCCTGCTGGCCCATCAGGGCCGCTACGCCTCGCTCTACCAGGCGCACCAGGTGCTGGAAATTCCCGTGCCTGTGCGCCAGAAGGTAGAGGTGGCAGCATGAACCAGCCTACTCATCAAACCGTGGGCGCTAGCGCCGCCCGAGTTGCTGCGGTCAACCCATTTAGTTCGCCCGCTATGGCGGTGCAACTCATGCCGCCAGGTGTGGTGGTGCGCATGGTCTCTTTGGCCATCTGCGCCATGGTGGCGCTCGCGCTAGGCTTTGCCTATGTGGCCAAGATGGACATCGTGGTGTCGGTGCAAGGCAAGGTGATTCCGTCGGGCAAGAGCAAGGTGGTGCAGCCACTAGAGCCTGGCATTGTTCGTGCCGTACTGGTGCGCGACGGACAAAAGGTCAAAGCGGGGGATGTGCTGGTTGAGCTGGACCCCACCAGCACAGGTGCCGATCGGGAACGTTTGCAGCGCGAGGGCTGGGAGGCGCAGGCCGAGGTTTTGCGCAGTAATGCCCAGCTCAGCGGCGCAAGCAGCATAGGCGCACCGGCCGATATGCCCGCTGCGGTCGTTGCGAACCAAACGGCTACGCTGCAAGCGCGCCTGAGTGAGCAAGAGGCCAAACTGGCGGGCTTGGACTCCGACCTTGGCAAACGGCGCGCTGACGCTGACGCCATCCAAAGCAACCTGACGCAGCTGCGCGCTAGCCTGCCCCTGGTGCGGCAAAAACACCAAATGCGCGAAGATATGGCCAAAACCGGCCACCTTTCGCAAAATAGCGTGTTGGAGACACAGCTCGAACTGATGGCAGCTGAGAAGGAGATCGCGGTGCAGACCAATCGGCTCAAAGAGTCGCAAGCGGGATACCAAACCACCGTCCAACAGCGGTTGCAGGCAGTAGCCGAATTCAAAGCCCGCACCAGCAGCGAAAGGGCGGACGCAGTGAAGCGCAAAAACGCAGCGGAACAAGAACTGGTTAAGGCCAATCAGCGCTGGACGCAGCAGACACTGCGCGCGCCGATTGACGGTGTCGTGCAGCAGCTGGCGGTTACCACCGTCGGCGGTGTGGTGACGGCGGCGCAACCCCTGCTCACCTTGGTGCCCGAGCAAAGCATCCTAGAGATTGAGGCGCAGGTGATGAACCGCGACATTGGCCACCTGCAGGTGGGTCAGCGTGTGATCAACAAGATAGAAACCTATGACTTCACCCGCTACGGCTTCTTGGACGGCGAGGTGCTGTGGGTGGGAACCGACGCGGTGCAAGACCCAAAACTCGGCTTGGTTTACCCGGTGCGCGTCCGGCTTAACCAAACCCGCACGCCCAGTGCCGTCAATGGCCGCTACGGCGAAGTCACAGCCGGCATGAATGTGACCGCCGACATCCGCACCGACGAGCGCCGCATGATTGAGTACCTGCTCGCGCCCATGCTTCGTTACCAACAGGAGGCATTGCGTGAAAGATAAAGTGAGCGACACCTTTTTTCGGATCCTGAAAGTGTTGGCCCTTGCGGGCGCCGGTGCATCGATCAGCGTTGCAGTTGATGCGCAAACCTTGGTGTCCCTTTATGAAAAAGCACGTACGCAAGACAGCCAGTTTCGCGCAGCGCAAGCAGCGCTGGCCGCTGCGCAAGAAAAGCCCCGCCAAGCGCGCGCTGGTTTGCTGCCCACGGTCAATCTGACGGCCAACCAAAACCAGCAAACTGGCCAAACCGCGTTTGACAGCGCTCCCTTTATGGAACGCAATGTGCAATCTTGGGGCTGGACCTTGCAGCTGACCCACCCGCTGCTTCGCTGGGGAAACTGGATCGCGCGCGATCAAGCCGATGCGCAAGTCGCAGCCGCGCAGGCGCAGTTTGCAGTAGCCCAGAACGAGCTGGCTTTGCGCACCGTACAGGCCTATTTCGACGTCGAAGTGGCTATGCAAAGCCTGGTGGTGGCGCAGACCCAGTTGGACGCCGTGAGCGAGCAGCTTGCGGTGGCGCAGCACGGATTCAAGGTCGGCAGCGGCACGGTCACCGATGTGCATGAGGCCCAGGCTAAGCAAGCCTTGGGCACGGCGCAGCGGGTGACTGCGATGAACGATTTGGCGGTCAAAGAGTCTGAGCTTGAACGCATCATCGGTGAAAGTCCGCGCTTGGCGCCAGTGCGCATTACCGACCTGTCCGCCGCGCGCGCGCTAGGCCCGCTTGCCGAGTGGCTGCGCTTGGCCGCAAGCGACAACGCCACGGTGCGTGCTCAGCAAGCGACGCTGTTGGAAGCGCAGCACCAGGTGCGCAAAAACACGGCGCTGCACGCGCCCACACTGGATCTGACAGCCAATCAGGCCGTGAGCTACAGCTCCGGCACCATGGTTTCGCCTTCACTGGTGGCCAACCGCGTGCATTCACAGCAAGTGGGACTCCAACTGACAGTGCCTTTGTACGCCGGGGGCGCCACTCGGTCCTTGGTGCGTGAGGCTGTGGCCTTGGAAGAAAAAGCGCGCCAAGAGCTGGCTGTCGCGCAGCGCAATGCCGCAAGCCAAGTGCGTCAGGCCTACGCTGGCGTGGTCAACGGCCTAGCCCAAGTTGAGGCCTTGCAAGCCGCAGTGCAGGCGAGCAAAAATGCGGTGGAGTCGAACAAAATCGGCTACAGAATTGGTACCCGCATCAGCCCCGACGTGCTCAGCGCTGAGCAGCAGTTGTACCAAGCCGAGCGGGACTTGAATAAAGCCCAGTTTGATGCGGCCATGCAAGAGCTCAAACTCCTGGCCGCTGCAGGCAAGTTGCAGGAGTCAGACCTGCAAAACCTGCAAACCGCGATTACGCCCGCCGACGCGGCGCAGCCCTGAGCGCACACGCGCCCCAAACCCCTTCCATCAACGCCACGGAATACACCAATGAACTCACCCCTGACCGAACAACAACGCGAAGAGCTGGCAGGCTACGCCAAAGCGCAGGCCCACAAAGTAATGGCCAAAATTCCACTTTTGGGGGCCGTGGCCTGGCTCATGATGCAGCAAAGCACCACTCGCCACACCTTGCTCAGTGAACTGGAATGGCGCGTGATGCAGCCCTTGGTGCTGGACCAAGCCAAGCTTTACCTGCGCGACGAGGCGCCCATTGCCTATGTGTCTTGGGCGCGGTTGTCCGAGGCTGCTGCGAAACGCTACCAGCAATCCCCCCACCACCTGGCCAGCGGCGACTGGCAATCGGGCAGCCAAAACTGGCTTATTGACCTTTGCACGCCCTTTGGCGGCGGCAGCGACATCATCACTGAGCTGCGCCAGACCGTATTCAAAGGTCAGCCCCTGCACCAGTTTTCGCTGGGTTCCAACGGCCAGTTAACACCTATCACTTGGCCGTCGTTAGCGGGTTGAGCGCCCTTTGCGAGCGGGAGCAAATCTGTGCGGCCCGCTTTGTCCGGATCCGACTACTTCCCCGTAAACCGCGCCGGCCGCTTTTCCAAAAACGCTTTCACGCCCTCGATGTAGTCGTGCGTGGCGCCCATGGCGGACTGGGTGTCGCGTTCTACGTCCAGGTGCGCACTCAATGACCGGGTGCTGGCACCTTGCAGCAGGGCGCGGGTGGCCACCAGCGCGGTGGTGGGCATGGCGGCCAGGCGTTCGGCCAAGGCCAGGGCAGCGGCCAGCGGGTCTTCGGCCACGTCCCAAATCATGCCCCACTCTTTGGCCTGGGCTGCTGGCAGTTTGTCGCCCGTCATGGCCAGCGCCAGGGCACGCGCCAGGCCCAGGCGTTCCACCAGCAGCCAGCTGCCGCCCGCGTCGGGCACCAGGCCAATTTTGCTAAAGGCCTGGATAAAACTGGCCGTGGGCGCAGCAATCGCAATGTCGCAGGCCATGGCCAGGCTGGCGCCCGCGCCGGCCGCCACGCCGTTGACCGCCGCCACGCAGGGCATGCGCAGCAGCTGGATGCGCCGGGTGGTGGGGTTAAAGGCCTGGTCAATCACCGGGCCAGGGTCGGCGCGCTGGACCATGTCGGGGCCGGGCGTGAAGTCAAAGTCCGCCAGGTCGGCCCCGGCGCAAAAGCCCCGGCCCGCGCCGGTAATCACGCAGGCGCGAATCGTCGGGTCAGCTTCGGCCCGGTCCAGCGCAGCCCACAGGTCGTGGTGCATGGTGCGGTTAAAGCTGTTGAGCGATGCGGGGCGGTTGAGCGTGATCAGCGCCACGTTGGCGCGCGCTTCAAACAAGACGGTGCTGTCGGTCATGGGGGGTTCCTGCGAAGTCGTTGTGCGTGTAAACAAGGGGTGGGGAGCGCTGGTTATAGTGGCGCGTTGACCACTCTAGCGCACCTTATCGGCACCCCATCATGACTTACGAATGCATCACCACCCGTACCGAAGGCGACAAAGTTGCCATCATCACCCTCAACCGCCCCAAGCAGCTCAACGCGCTCAACGACCAGTTGATGGACGAACTCGGCCACGCCCTCAAGGCCTTTGACGCCGACCCGGCCCTGGGTTGCGCGGTGATTACCGGCAGCGAAAAAGCCTTTGCCGCAGGCGCCGACATTGCCGCCATGGCCAAGTACAGCTTTGCCGACGTGTACGGCTCGGACTACATCTCGCGCAACTGGGAAACCATCCGCTCCATCCGCAAGCCCGTCATTGCCGCAGTCAGCGGCTTTGCCCTGGGCGGCGGCTGCGAGCTGGCCATGATGTGCGACTTCATCATCGCCGCCGACAACGCCCGCTTTGGCCAGCCCGAGATCAAGCTCGGCGTGATTCCGGGCGCCGGTGGTACCCAGCGCCTGCCGCGCGCCGTGGGCAAAGCCAAAGCCATGGACATGGCCCTGACCGGGCGCATGATGGACGCTAGCGAAGCCGAACGCGCCGGACTGGTCAGCCGGGTGGTGCCGCTGGCCAGCCTGATGGAAGAGGCGCTGGCTGCGGCCCTGATGGTGGCTGGCTTCTCGCACATCGCCACCATGGCCGCAAAAGAGAGCGTGAACCGCGCCTTTGAGAGCGGCCTGTCCGACGGCGTGGTGTTCGAGCGCCGCCTGTTCCACGCCTTGTTTGCCACCGCTGACCAAAAAGAGGGCATGGACGCCTTTATGGCCAAGCGCGCCGCCGTGTTCACCCACCAGTAATCCCGGCCCTGGGACGCGCAGCGTTTCTGGCTATAATTTGCGCCTTCGGTGATATAGCTCAGTTGGTTAGAGCGCAGCATTCATAATGCTGATGTCGGTGGTTCAAATCCACCTATCACCACCAAATCCCTCCCGCTTGGGACACAAAGCCCGCCAGTTTGCGCTGTCGGGCTTTTTTGTTTTTGTCCGCCGCGACAAGCCCCTGCGTCGGCGCCCGGCGCCGCCCTTTGCTAGAGTCCAACCGATGCCGCACCGACCCCCACTCCAAGCCACCGCGCGCGCGCTGGTCTGGTTCAAGCGGGATTTGCGCCAGGACGACCATGCGCCCTTGGCGGCGGCGCAGCAGTTCGAGTCGGCGCTGGGGCTGTTCATCATTGAGCCCGAGTGGCTGGCCAGCCCGGAATTCAGCACCCATCACCTGCAGTTTGCGCTGGAAAGCCTGGCGCCCTTGCGCGCGTCACTGGCCGCGCGGGGCTTGCCCTTGCTGGTGCGCGTGGGCACGGCGACCGACGTGCTGGCCGCGTTACACGCCCAAACCAGATTCACCCATCTGCTCAGCCACGAAGAAACCGGCCCCATGTGGAGCTATGCGCGCGACAAGGCCGTGGCCGCCTGGTGCGCGGCGAGCGGCGTGCGCTGGCAGGAATGGACGCAGACCGGCGTGGTGCGGCGCTTGCGCTCGCGCTTTGGTTGGGCGCAGCGCTGGCAGGCGCGCATGGACGCGCCGCGCGTGCCGGTCCAAGGCGGCTTTGCCGGGGTGGCGGGTTTGGACTTGCAAGAGATTCCCGACC
>CANFNE010000043.1 GCA_947448105.1 Burkholderiales bacterium | reverse complement strand
TGGAGCGGGAAAAGAGTCTCGAACTCTCGACCTCAACCTTGGCAAGGTTGCGCTCTACCAACTGAGCTATTCCCGCGTTTCGAGGGTAAATTATAACGGCATTTTTCGCGTTTCCCATGCATGCTCCCAAAGAGTACGTGGTCCACGCGAAGCCTTAGTGCTTGATTGCGCCCTCCACGCCTTGCGAGCCGTCCACGGCGGGCGCAGGCACCACCAAAACCTCGTCTTCCGGCAGCGGCACGGGTTGCGACACCAGCGCGTATTCCAGCACCTGATCAATCCAGCGCACCGGAATAATTTCCAGGCCCTTTTTGACGTTGTCCGGGATTTCCTGCAAATCCTTGGCGTTGGATTCGGGAATGAGCACGGTCTTGATGCCGCCGCGCAGCGCTGCCAGCAGTTTTTCCTTCAGTCCGCCAATCTCGGTAATCTCGCCGCGCAGGGTGATCTCGCCCGTCATCGCCACGTCGCCGCGCACCGCGATGCCCGTCAGCGCCGACACAAAGGCTGTAGCCATGGCAGCGCCCGCGCTCGGACCGTCTTTGGGCGTAGCGCCATCGGGCACGTGGATGTGGATGTCTTTTTTCTCAAAGAATTCGTCCTTGATCCCCAGGCGGCGGGCACGGCTGCGCACCACGGTGCGGGCCGCCTCGACCGACTCTTTCATCACGTCGCCCAAGGAGCCGGTTCGCGTAATCACACCTTTTCCGGGAATCAGCGCCGCCTCGATGGTCAGCAAGTCGCCGCCCACTTCGGTCCAGGCCAAACCAACCACCTGGCCCACCTGGTTTTGGTCTTCCGCGCGGCCAAAGCTGAACTTGCGTACGCCCAAATAGTCGTTGAGGTTGTCCGCATCCACCAAGACCCGCGGCGTCAGCTTCTTCAGCAGCAGGCCCTTGACCACCTTGCGGCAAATCTTAGACAGTTCGCGCTCCAACGAGCGCACGCCAGCTTCACGGGTGTAGTAGCGCACGATGTCGCGCACCGCGTCTTCCGAAACCAGCAGTTCGGTATCTTTGACACCGTTGTTTTTCATCTGCTTGGGCAGCAAATACGTCAGCGCAATGCTGGTTTTTTCGTCTTCGGTGTAACCGGAGAGTCGAATCACCTCCATGCGATCAAGCAGCGCTGCCGGGATCTTCATGGAGTTGGAGGTTGCGACGAACATCACGTCGCTCAGGTCGTAGTCCACCTCTACATAGTGGTCGCCAAACTTGTGGTTTTGCTCTGGGTCTAGCACCTCAAGCAGCGCGCTGCTCGGGTCGCCACGGAAATCGGTGCCCAGCTTGTCGATCTCGTCGAGCAAGAACAGAGGATTGCGTGTGCCGACCTTGCTCAGGCTTTGCAAAACCTTGCCCGGCATGGCGCCGATGTAGGTGCGGCGATGGCCGCGAATCTCGGCCTCATCGCGCATGCCACCCAGCGCCATACGCACGTACTTGCGCCCGGTCGCCTTGGCAATCGACTGGCCCAAAGAAGTTTTACCGACGCCAGGGGGGCCCACCAGACATAGGATAGGCGCCTTGACCTTGTCCACGCGCTGTTGCACCGCAAGGTATTCCAGAATGCGGTCTTTGACCTTGTCCAGGCCGTAGTGGTCCTGATTAAGCACCGCTTCGGCATTGCCCAAGTCGTGCTTGATCTTGGTCTTGGTCGTCCACGGCAGGCCAATGAGCACGTCCAGGTAGTTGCGCACCACGGTGGCCTCTGCCGACATGGGCGACATGAGTTTGAGTTTCTTGAGCTCGCCTTCGGCCTTTTTCAGGGCTTCCTTGGGCATCTTGGCCGCTTTGATTTTTTTCTCAAGCTCCTCGATATCGGCGCCGTCTTCGCCATCGCCGAGCTCTTTCTGGATCGCCTTGACCTGTTCGTTGAGGTAGAAGTCGCGCTGATTTTTTTCCATTTGGCGCTTGACGCGGCCCCGGATTTTCTTGTCTACGTTGAGGATGTCCACCTCACGCTCGATTTGTTCAAGCAGGTTTTCCATGCGCGCTTTGACGCCGGACAGGCTCAGCACCACCTGCTTGTTTTCCAGCTTGAGCGGCAAATGGGCGGCAATGGTGTCGGCCAGGCGACCGGGGTCGTCGATGCTTGCAATTGAGGTAAGAATTTCGGCCGGGATTTTCTTGTTGAGTTTGACGTACTGGTCAAACTGCTGCATCACCGCGCGGCGCAAGGCCTCGATCTCGCTGGTGCTGGTTTTCTCGGCATCGCCAACCAGAGGCGCGGGCGGTTCAATCGGCGTGACCCGGGCGGTGAAATGGGATTCGCCGTCTTCAATGGTGTTCACCGTAGCGCGCTGGTGGCCTTCAACCAGGACTTTAACGGTGCCGTCAGGCAACTTGAGCATTTGCAAAATGGTGGAAATGCAACCCACCTCAAACATGTCGGTGACCAGCGGCTCGTCTTTGGCTGCGGTTTTTTGTGCCACCAGCATGATGCGGCGGTCGGTCTCCATGGCCGCTTCGAGCGCTTTGATGCTCTTGGGGCGACCCACAAACAGCGGTATCACCATGTGAGGAAAGACCACGACGTCGCGCAGGGGCAACATCGGCAAATCAATCGCTTGGGCAGGCAGTGGGGTGTGACCGGACATAGTTAAACCTTGTGTATGTGTTCGATATGGACGGGTTTTAACAAAATTCAAGCACGCTACGGCAGAAAACTTGGTTCGCCGCGCTCCAGACCAGGGCATGACCGGCCCTGTGCTGGCGCCATCGCAGGCGGCTTAGGCCTTTTTTGCGATCTCGCGGTACACCAGCAACGGCGGGTGGTTGTCTTCAATCGTGGACGCATCGACCACCACCTTGGCCACATCGCTGCTGTCAGGCAACTGGTACATGGTGTCAATCAGCGACTGCTCCAAAATGGAACGCAAACCGCGTGCGCCGGTTTTGCGCGCCAGCGCCCGCTTGGCGATCGCCCGCAGCGCGTCCGGACGAATCTCCAACTCGGCGCCCTCCAGGGCGATCAGCTTGGCGTACTGCTTGACCAACGCATTTTTGGGCTCGGTCAGGATTTGCACCATGGCGTCTTCGGTCAGCTCGGCCAGGGTGGCGACCACGGGCATTCGGCCCACGAGCTCAGGAATCAATCCAAACTTGATCAGATCTTCGGGCTCCACGTCCTTGAAGACCTCGGTCAGGCTGCGCTGCGCCTTGCTCATGACCGTGGCGCCAAAGCCGATGCCCGAAGACTGGGTGCGGTTTTCAATGACTTTTTCCAAGCCCGCAAACGCGCCGCCGCAGATGAACAAGATGTTGGTGGTGTCGATCTGCACAAAGTCCTGGTTGGGGTGCTTGCGCCCGCCTTGGGGCGGCACACTGGCCATGGTGCCTTCGATCAGCTTGAGCAGCGCTTGCTGCACGCCCTCGCCTGACACGTCGCGGGTAATAGACGGGTTGTCCGATTTGCGCGAGATTTTGTCGATTTCGTCGATGTAGACGATGCCGCGCTGGGCACGCTCAACTTCGTAGTTGCAGCTTTGCAGCAGCTTGAGCACGATGTTTTCCACGTCCTCGCCTACGTAACCCGCCTCGGTCAGCGTGGTGGCGTCGGCCATCACAAAGGGGACGTCGAGCATGCGCGCCAGCGTTTGGGCGAGCAAGGTTTTGCCCGAACCAGTGGGGCCGATCAGCAAGATGTTGCTTTTGGACAGCTCCACATCGTCTTTTTTGGCTTTTTCCTGGTGGCGCAGACGTTTGTAGTGGTTGTAGACCGCCACCGCCAGGGTGCGCTTGGCGGGTTCCTGGCCGATAACGTAGTTGTCCAGATTGGCCTTGATCTCCGACGGCGTGGGCAGGTCGCCACGGCCTTCGCTGTCGCCGGTAATCGACGGCACTTCGTCCCGGATGATTTCGTTGCACAGGTCAATGCATTCATCGCAGACGAACACGGACGGACCGGCAATGAGTTTTTTAACTTCGTGCTGGCTCTTGCCGCAGAACGAGCAATACAGGTTCTTTTCGCTCGAAGCGCCTTTTTTTTCGGCCATGGGACAAATGCCTTTGTAGGTATGAAAACCAATAATAACCAACTAAAAACGGTGTCCCCCGCTTGGAAAGACACCGTTGCTGTTCAGGGCCTTCGGCCTAAAACTTAAGGACGCTTGGCGATCACCTGGTCGATGAGGCCGTATTCCTTGGCTTCATCGGCGGACAGGTAGTAGTCGCGCTCGGTGTCGCGCTCGATCTTTTCCAGCGGCTGACCGGTGCGGTCGGCCAAGATTTTGTTCAACTGCTCACGCGTTTTCAGGATTTCGCGGGCGTGGATCTCGATCTCTGTGGCCTGGCCTTGGGTGCCGCCCAAAGGCTGGTGGATCATGACCTTGGAGTTGGGCAACGAAAAACGCTTGCCTTTGGCGCCTGCCGTCAGCAAAAACGCGCCCATGCTGGCGGCCATGCCGATGCACAGGGTGGACACGTCGGGCTTGATGAAGTTCATGGTGTCAAAAATCGCCATACCTGCGCTGACCGAACCACCGGGCGAGTTGATGTAGAACGAAATGTCCTTGTCCGGATTTTCGCTTTCCAGGAACAGCAGCTGCGCCACCACCAGATTGGCCGTCTGGTCATTGACCGGGCCGACCAGGAAAATCACACGCTCTTTGAGCAGGCGCGAGTAAATGTCGTACGAGCGCTCGCCCCGGCCCGACTGCTCAATCACCATGGGAACCATGCCCAGGGCCTGGGTTTCCAGGGCGCCTGGCATTGCGTATTTCACGTTCATAGGAACTCCAAAAAATTAAGGGCTCCGCAACAAGGGCGGGCCCAGCAAACCCAACTGGGGATCAATGACCGAACCACAAGCCCGGCACGCATCCAAGGTGCCCTGTTACGCTTAATTCTGCCCCATCAACTCGTCAAAGGAGATGGCCTTCTCAGAGACCTTCAGCTGCGACAGCACATAGGCGGTCACATTGTTTTCGATCACGATGGACTCGACTTCGGCCATACGGCGGTTGTCGCCGTAGTACCAACGCACCACTTCGGCGGGCTTTTCGTAGCTGGCAGCGAGCTCCTCGATATGTGCTTTGATCTGGTCAGCAGTGGCGTGCAGCTCTTTCGTACGCACCAGCTCTGCCACCACCAGGCCCAGACGCACGCGGCGCTCGGCCTGGGCGGTGAACAGTTCGGCAGGAATCGGTGCCTTGTCAGCGTCTTTGACGCCACGCTGTTTGAGGTCGGCGCGTGCGCCTTCGATCAAGCGCTCGACTTCGGACTGCACGCTGGACTTGGGCAAGTCAAGCTCGGCCTTGGCCACCAGGGCGTCCATGACGACTTGCTTGTTGCGTCCGAGCAGGCGAGATTTGACTTCGCGTTGCAGGTTTTTGCGGATGTCCGCACGCAGGCCGTCAACGGTGCCGTCGGCGATGCCCAGGGCAGCAGCCAAAGCGTCGTCCACCTCGGGCAGATGCGCGGCTTCGACCTTTTTGAGGGTCACCAGGAAGTCAGCGGTTTTGCCGGCTACGTCTTTGCCGTGGTATTCGGCGGGGAACGCCAGGGGAAAGGTCTTGCTTTCGCCAAACTTCATGCCACGGGTGGCTTCTTCAAATTCTTTGAGCATCTGGCCGTCGCCCAGGATGAACTGGAAGTCGTCAGCCTTACCGCCTTCGAATGGCTCGCCGTCAATCTTGCCGGCAAAGTCCACCGTCACGCGGTCGGTGTCTTGGGCAGCGGCGTCATGGGGGCGCTGCGAGAAAGTACGGCGTTGCTTGCGCAGGATGTCGATGGTCTTGTCGATGGCGGCGTCGGTCACCTCCGCAGTCACCGTTTCCACTTCAGCGCTGGCCAGGTCGCCAATCACGACTTCGGGGAAGACTTCAAACACGGCGTCAAAAGCCATGAAGCCGTCGGCCGCGCCCTTGGCCTCGGTAATGCTGGGTTGACCGGCCACGCGCAGTTTGGCTTGGTTGGCGGCGGCGGAAAAGGCCTCGCCCACCTTGTCGTTCATCACTTCGTAATGCACCGAATAGCCATAGCGCTGAGTAACCACGTTCATGGGCACCTTGCCGGGACGGAAACCGTCCATCTTTACCGTGCGGGCCATTTTGCGCAGGCGTGCACTGACCTCGGACTGAACGGCATCCACCGGCAGGTTCAGGGTGATTTTGCGTTCGAGCTTTTCCAGGGTTTCAACGATAACGGTCATTCAAGTGCTCCTAAAGGTCAAAGGCAACGCCCGCCGTGTGCGGCTGTGCGATGCCCAAAAAAGTGGGAAATCTAGTACTCAAGGATGGTGCGCGGGGCGGGACTCGAACCCGCACAGTATTGCTACCGTCAGGACCTAAACCTGGTGCGTCTACCAATTTCGCCACCCGCGCAGTAAAAAATTCAGGGTCTAACCTGGTCAGGCGCGCCCTGGGGCGCCATGTCTGGGTTAGACCTTTGAAATCGGTCAGCCGGGTATTTTAGCCTGCGTCGGCACGGCCTCCCGCCGCACCCGAAACCAGGCGGCGTACATGGCGGGCAGCGCCAGCAGGGTCAACACAGTGGCCACAATCAGGCCGCCCATGATGGCCACCGCCATCGGACCCCAAAACACCGAGCGCGACAGCGGAACCATGGCCAGCACGGCGGCGGCGGCGGTGA
This sequence comes from Burkholderiales bacterium, assembly GCA_947448105.1. Classification (GTDB taxonomy): domain Bacteria; phylum Pseudomonadota; class Gammaproteobacteria; order Burkholderiales; family Burkholderiaceae_C; genus Allorhodoferax. The sequence goes on along the minus strand of CANFNE010000043.1, from coordinate 6,085 downwards.
GAACAATGGGGCGCAGACGGCGCACTGCCGACTCCACAATCGCGTCCCAGGCCGGCACGCCGTTGGCGCGGTCTTGCTCAATCTGGTCGATCAGAATCACCGAATTGCGCTGAATCATGCCCATCAGTGCAATCACACCCAAAAGCGCCACAAAGCCAAAAGGACGACCCGAAATCAGCAGCGCTGCGGCCACACCGGCAATACCCAGCGGTCCCGTCAAAAACACCAGCATGGCACGGCTGAAACTGTGCAGCTGCAGCATCAGCAAGGTGAAGGTGATGAACAGCATGATGGGCACGCCCGCCGCGATGGAGCTGGAACCCTTGCTGCTTTCGGCCACGGCGCCGGCCACTTCAATGCGGTAGGCCTCGGTGCCGCTGGACTTCCAGCTGGCTTCCAGGCGCTTGAGCTCGGGCAGCAACTGGGCTGTGACGGTGGCGCCTTGCAGGCCTTCAACAATGTCGCCCTGCACGGTGATAGCGTAGTCGCGCCCGTCGCGCCACAGCACGCCGGGCTCCCAGGCAAACGCCGGCTTGGCGATTTGCGTCAGGGGAATTGACTTGCCGCTGGCCGTGGGCAAGTACGCGTTGCCGATGTCAGAAATGGCGTTGCGCTCGTTCAGCGGGCCGCGCAAGACGATGTCAATCAGCTTGTCGCCCTCGCGAAATTGCCCCACCGTGCTGCCCGAGAGCAGGATTTTGGAGGCCTGCGCGATGGACTGGCTGGTCACCCCCAGCGCGCGTGCCTTGGCCTGGTCCACTTCCAGGCGCAGCACCTTGACGGGCTCATTCCAGTTGTCGTTGACGCCGCGCATATTGGCGTTGGCGCGCAGCACGGCCTTGACCGCGTTGGCACGCTGGCGCAGCACCTCGGGGTCTTGGCCCATGACGCGAAACATCACGGGATAGGCCACCGGCGGGCCGTTGGGCAATATCTTGACGCGGGCGCGCACTTCGGGAAATTCCTGGCCCATCAGCGCCGGCAGCCTGATGCGCAGGGATTCGCGCACTTTCAGGTCCTTGGGCAGGATGATGAGTTGCGACACATTGCTTTGCTGAAAAATCGAGTCCAGCGGCAAGTAAAAGCGCGGCACGCCCGAGCCGATCCAGCTGGTCACACTTTGCACGCCAGCCTCTTGCATCATGCGGGCCTCCACGCGGGCGGTGGTGGCCTCGTTGGCGGCGAACGAGGTGCCCTCGGGGTACCACAGTTCCAGCAAAACCTCGGGGCGGCTCGAATCGGGGAAGAACTGCTGCTGCACCTTGCCCATTCCAAAAATGCCCAGGCCAAAGGTGGCCAGCATCAGTCCGATCGTGATCCAACGGTGCAAGATGCACCAGTTCACCGCACGGCGAAAGCCGTTGTAAAACGGTGTGTCGTACAAGGCGTTTTCGTCCTCCTGGTCCACCACGTGGGAAGGCGTCTTGAGCAGCAAGGTGCCCAGGTAGGGCACAAAGTACACCGACACCAACCAGCTCAGCATCAGCGCCAAGCCTGTGACGCCAAAAATCGCAAAGGTGTATTCCCCGGTGACCGACTTGGCTATGCCAATGGGCAAAAAACCCACGGCCGTAATCAGCGTGCCCGTCAGCATAGGCATGGCGGTGATCTCGTAGGCAAAGGTGGCAGCGCGCACCTTGTCGTAGCCCTGTTCGAGCTTGCGCACCATCATTTCCACCGCAATGATGGCGTCGTCCACCAGCAAGCCCAGCGAAATAATGAGTGAGCCCAGCGAAATTTTGTGCAGGCCAATGCCCCAGTAGTACATGCCCAAAAACGTGACTGCCAGCACCAACGGAATGGTGATGCCCACCACCAGGCCAGGGCGCACATCGACGTAATAACGCTGAAACCAGCGTTGCTTGCCCGGGCGCTTGTGAAAGCCCAGGGCCACAAAACTGACCGCCAGCACGATCACGATGGCTTCAATAAGCGCGCGCACAAATTCGTTGACCGAGCCCGCCACGGCGGTGGGCTGGTCTTGAACCTCCACCAGGCGCAAGCCCGCAGGCAGCGCGGCGTTGATGGCTGCGCTGGACGCCTTGAGCGCTTTGCCCATGGCAATAATGTCGCCGCCCTTGCTCATGGAAATGCCCAATCCCAGCACCTGCTTGCCCTGGAAATGCATCTTCACACCGGCTGGGTCAATCACCCCGCGCTTGATCTCGGCAATGTCGCCCAAATGCAGCTGGTTGCCCGAGGCGCCGCGAATCGGCATAGCGCGCAGCTCCTGGACCGCCTCAAACTGACCGGCCACGCGCACTTGCACCACGTCCAGCGGCGTTTGCACTGTGCCGGCGCTCTCAACGGCGTTTTGCTGACCCAATTGCGCCAGCACCTGGTTCATGTCCAACCCAAGCTGCGCCAGGCGCTTTTGCGAGATTTCGATGTAGATTTTTTCGTCCTGCACGCCAAAGAGCTCGACCTTGTTGACGTCGGGCACGCGCAACAGTTGCTGGCGAATGTCGTCGGCCGCGTCTTTGGCCTCCACGTCCGAGAAGCCATCCGCCTCCAGCGCGTAGATCACGCCATAAACGTCGCCAAACTCATCATTGAAAAACGGCCCTTGCACGCCTGCGGGCAAGGTGTAGCGCATGTCACCCAGCTTTTTACGCACCTCGTACCAGAGGTTGGCCACTTCGGCGGCCTTGGTCGAATCCTTTACCTCAAAGAAAACCGTGGTCTCACCCGGCTTGGAAAAGCTACGAATCCTGTACGCGAAAGGCACCTCCTGCAGCGCCCGCTCCATTTTGTCGGTGACCTGTTCTGCCATTTGCTGCGCCGTGGCGCCCGGCCAGTAAGCGCGCACCACCATGGCCCGGAAGGTGAAAGGCGGGTCTTCGTCCTGCCCGAGCTGAAAGTACGAGGCCATGCCCAGCACCAACAGCACCAGCATCAGATAACGGGTGAGTGCGCTGTGCTCCAGCGCCCAGCGCGACAGGTTGAAACCGGCTTGGGGAGTGTCTTGTTTCATGCCGCGCTCACTTTGCTGCCGTGGCTGCAGCCTGCGCTGGCGGGGCGGATAGCGGCGCTTTTTCCAGGTAAACCGTCACTTTTTGGCCTGGCGAGAGCACGTGCACGCCAGCCGCCACGACTTCCATACCCGGCTGCAAGCCGCTGGCTACCACCACATCGTTACCGTCGGCTGTGGCAATGGCAATGGGCTGCAGTCGCACGGTCATGCTGGCGCGCTCCAAAACCCAGACGGCCACTGCCGTGCCGTCGTGCTGCAAGGCACTGGTGGGCAGCTTGATGACGGCCGGGCCAGAGCGGTCCAGGGCCTGCGGCAGCACCGACACCGTGGTGCCCAGGGGCAGCACGTCGGCACTGGCGAGCGCCACCTTCACCACAAACGTCCGCGTGACCGGGTCGGCGCTGGACGACACCTCGCGCACCTTGCCGTGGTAGACCGACGCGCTGGCCCAGGCCCTTACTTCCACCGCAGAGCCCAGTTTCATTTGAGCTACCTTGTCTTCGGGCACGGAAAACACCACGTCGCGCGCGCCGTCCTGGGCAATGCGCACCACCGGCGTGCCAGCGGCCAGTACCTGGCCGGGCTCCGCGTCCACCGCTGTAACCACGCCTGCCGCGTCGGCCACCAGCGTGGTGTAAGCGCTTTGGTTGCCCTGGGCGGCGAACTGCGCCTGCGCCTGGTCCAACTGCGACTGCGCGGCCTTGAGGGCCACGTCGCGCCGTTCCAGCTCTGCGGCGCTGATGAAGTTTTGCTCGCGCAGGTCCTTAAAGCGCTTGAAATCGGCGGCCGCCAAATCACGGTTGGCCACGGCCGCAGCGAGTTGGGCGCGCGCAGCGTCTACCGAGAGTTTGAAATCTTGCGCATCGAGCTGCGCCAGCGCCTGGCCTGCGTTGACATGCTGGCCCACGTCTGCCATGCGGCGCAGCAGCTTGCCGCCCACCCGAAAGCCCAGGCGCGACTCGGTACGGGGCCGCACTTCGGCCGCATATTCAAAACCGGAGCGAATGCCCTCTGCCGCCACGACCACCACCTTGACGGCACGCACGGGTTCTTCGGGGGGCGCCGGTTTGCTGCAGGCGGACAGGGCGACAACTGCCGCAATCAGGGCCAGACGAAAGAAGGTGGGCGATGGGTTCATAAAAGCGATGCAAGCACGTTAGGAAAATCGGGGGGTAACGATGGGCAGGGAATACTGACCAGCGGGTTATTAATTTTAGCCTAGCTGGCGTTTTTTCCGAATTTCAGGGTTTTGGCCCTCGCGCTGGCCAGGGCATTGGCCAGCCGCCAAGGCACAATGCCGCCATGCCGCTGCTCCATTCCCCTGCGCCCCCCTCGCGGCCCCAAGGTCAGGCCTCCACCTTGGCAGTCCCACCGATCACCCATTACGAAAACTTCCCCGTCGCCTCGTGGCTGTGCCCCGCCCAGTTGCGCGCGCCCGTAGCCGCGATTTACCACTTTGCCCGCACCGCCGACGACCTGGCCGACGAGGGCGACGCCAGCGCAGCGCAGCGTCTGGCCGACTTAGCAGCCTACCGCGCGGCACTGGAACGGGCTTGCGCAGGCCAGGTGGCCGCAGGCGGGCGCTGGGCTTGGGTATTTGGGCCGCTGCGCGAGGCGATTGCCGCCCACCACTTGCCGCCCGCGCTGCTGCACGCGCTTTTAGACGCCTTTGTGCAAGACATTGAAAAAACCCGCGACGGCACCGGCTACGCCAACGAGGCCGCGCTCTTGGACTACTGCCAGCGCTCGGCCAATCCGGTGGGGCGCTTGCTGCTGCATCTCTATGGCGTGGCGGATGCGCAAGCGCTGGCCTGGAGCGACGGCATTTGCAGCGCCCTGCAACTCATCAACTTCTGGCAAGACCCCAGCCGCGACCTGCCGCGCGGACGCTGTTACTTTCCGCAAGACGCTTGCGCCCCATGGAATTTGAGCCCGCAGGACCTGCAAGACCCGGCTCAAGCGCGCCGCGCCGACGCGCTGATTGCGCACTGCGCCCACAGCGCACGCAGCCGCATGGAACGCAGTGCCGCGCTGGTGCACCGGGTGCCCGGGCGCGCCGGGTGGGAGCTGCGCCTGGTGGTGCAAGGCGGTTTGCGCATTTTGGACAAGGTGGAAGCCCTGGGTGGTCGGGTGCTGCACACGCGCCCACGCCTGCGCGCCTGGGACGCGCCCTTGCTGCTCTGGCGCGCCCTGTGGATGTAAATGCCTGAGCGACAATAGGGCGATGACACCGGCGCAGTACGTTGAACAAAAGGCTGCTGCCTCGGGCAGTAGCTTCTATTACGCATTTTTGTTTTTGCCCGCGCCCCGGCGCGCGGCCATTACCGCTTTTTACGCCTTTTGCCGCGAAGTGGACGACGTGGTGGACGACGCGGTAGACCTGGGCGTGGCCGCCACCAAGCTTGCCTGGTGGAGCACCGAAGTCGCCCAGGCCTACGCCGGGCGCCCCAGCCATCCTGTGATGCAAGCGCTCATGCCGCACACCGCCGTCTATGGCATTGCCCAAACCCATTTGCAAAGCGTGATCGAAGGCTGCCAGATGGACCTGGAGCAAACCCGCTACCTGGACTACCCCAACCTGCAGCGCTACTGCCATCTGGTCGCGGGCGTGGTGGGTGAAGTGGCCGCCGCCATTTTTGGACAAACCCGGGCGCAAACCACCACCTACGCCCACACGCTAGGTCAGGCCCTGCAACTGACCAACATCATCCGCGACGTGGGCGAAGACGCGCAGCGCGGGCGCATTTACCTGCCGGTCAACGAGTTGCAGCGCTTTGACGTCAAGGCGCACGAGCTTCTCAAGCGCGTGCCATCTGAGCGGTTTCAGGCGCTGATGGCCTTTCAGGCCCAGCGCGCGCACGCCCTGTACGACGAGGCCTTCGCACTTTTGCCTGAGGCCGACCACCGCAGCCAAAAACCGGGCCTGATGATGGCCAGCATTTACCGCAGTCTGCTGCGTGAGATCGAAGCCCAGCACTTTCCGGTGCTGGAGCAGCGGGTGCGGCTCACGCCCTTGCGCAAGCTCTGGCTGGCCTGGAAAGTCCAGGCGCTGGGACGGCTTTGAAGCGCAAAAAAGTCTGCGTCGTCGGCGCGGGTTGGGCCGGTCTGGCA
>CANFNE010000042.1 GCA_947448105.1 Burkholderiales bacterium | reverse complement strand
TGGTGCAGGCGCCGCCGGGAGGGGTTGAGGAAGGGGCAAAGCCATGGTTTTGGGAGAGCGCTCAGGCAGCAACAAAAAAGCCCGCCGCTCCAAAGAACAACAGGCTTGGCACAGGCCACCGGGGCCGATAAATGGTAGGGCGTGAGTGACTTGAACACTCGACCAAAGGATTATGAGTCCTCTGCTCTAACCAACTGAGCTAACGCCCCACACAAGCGGCGGATTGTAGTTGCAGCTTCACACTGCAACGTCCTGGGCGGCGTCCGCCGCTTCGAGGGTCAGGGTCAAGACCTGGCAGCGGGCGCCGTCTGGGCCTCGTCATAAATAGTGCCGCCAAACTTGAGGGCGCTGCATTCCCGGTCCGATTGCACGACCGGGTAGAACATCTGGCGAGACCAGTGTTCCTGACCAAAAAGCTGGTCATCCCGCAGGCCCACGGCGGCCGGGTACTGGCGCGTGATGTGCGCCGAGCCAAAAATCACGTCCCACAAGAACAGCAGGTTGCCGAAGTTGCCCGTGTAGTGGCCCACGCCGTCGGCATTGGTGATGGCGTGGTGCGCCCAGTGGGTGGCGGGGGTGGAGATGGTGCGCTCCAGCACCCACATCACCGGCCGCAGCGCACGCACGCGGTACAGCGGCTCGTCCCAGCGCCAGGCGCAATGCGCGCCCAAAATCACGGCCAACTTGACCACGATGTAGATGGCGTAAACCATGCCGCCCACGCCCAAGTACAACAGCGCGCCGGCAAACCACAGGCCGGGCATCATCAGGTAATAAAAGAAGTTGTTGCGGAAGGTGACCCGGATGCTCATGTACTGCGCCGAGTGGTGCGCGCGGTGCAGTGGCCATAAGAGGGGCGAATGCGAGGCGCGGTGCCACCAGTACTGCGTCATGTCGTCGGCCACCAGCAAGATCCCCACCATGGCCCACCACGGCCAATCGGCCAGTGCACCTTTCCAGTCGGGGGCCAGCCAGGCACCGAGTTTGGCGGTGCTCAGAATGGCCAGTGGCTGGGTGATGGCCAACAGGCTGACGAACATCAGCAGCTCCAGCTTGGTGTCGTTTGCCGTAGCAGTGGTGCGCACCGTGCTTTGGTAGCGGCGGCTGGCAAATTCCATCAGGCCAAAACCAATAATCAGGCACAGCACCAACGCGTTTTGAACTTGGCTTGCATTCATTTTTTAGACTTTCAACAATTTTTGCTGCCGGAAATGTAGCCTGCATGCTGGCCCTGCAACAGCGGGTTAGCCCCTACTACCGTCGATATCGGGTGCACTTACCGGGACACCCTTGGCAATGCCTAGCGGTCCGCCAAAAACAGTTCTTGTAAATCGCTCAAAAAGTCAAAGCCCCGCACCGTGGGACGCACGCGTTGCAGGTCGCGCTCAATCAGGCCCTTGCGCTCGGCTGCGTCCAGGGCAGCGGCAATGGCCGTGACCGGCAGGCCGGTACGCTCGGTAAATTCCCGCAGCCCAAAGCCGTGGCGCAAGCGCAGCGCGTTGAGCATGTACTCAAATGGCAGCTCGTCGCGCGCCACTTCTTCGCTCTGCGCCAGCGCGTTGCCGGCCAAGGCACGCTCTTGGTACAGGCGCGGCTCGCGCAGGCGCACCTCGCGCACCACGCGGTGGGCAAAACTGAGCTTGCTGTGCGCGCCCGCCCCAATGCCCAGGTAGTCGCCAAACTTCCAGTAATTGAGGTTGTGCGCGCAGCGGTGGCCGTCTTTTGCGTAGGCCGAGACTTCGTAGCGCTGCAGCCCGGCGGCCTCGGTCAGCGCGGTGATGTGGTCGAGCATGGCGTAGGCCGTGTCGTCTTCGGGCACCACCGGCGGGAACTTGGCGAAATAGGTGTTGGGCTCGATGGTCAGGTGGTAAATCGAGATGTGGGGCGGCGCAAAGCCCAGGGCTACTTTGATGTCTTGCCCCACTTGCTCCAGCGTCTGGCCGGGCAGCGCGTACATGATGTCGAGGTTAAAGGTGGCAAACGAGCGCGCCGCCTCTTCCACCGCCGCCAGTGCCTGCGCGCGGTCGTGTACCCGGCCCAAGGCTTTGAGGTGCACGTCGTTAAAGCTTTGCACGCCAATCGACAGGCGCGTCACACCTGCTTGGGCAAAGGCGGCAAAACGGTCTTTCTCAAACGTGCCGGGGTTGGCCTCCAGGGTGATTTCGCAGTCGGGCTCCAGCCGCAAGCGGGCGCGAATGTCGCTGATCAGGCGGTCTATGGCCTCGGGAGAAAACAGGCTGGGCGTGCCCCCGCCAATAAAGATGCTGTGAATACCCCGGCCCCAGATCAGGGGCAAGGCGGCTTCCAGGTCGGCCACCACCGCGTCGATGTAGCGGCGCTCGGGCAGGGGTCCTGCGGGTTGCTCGTGCGAGTTGAAATCGCAGTAAGGGCATTTTTTAAGGCACCAGGGCAAATGCACGTACAAGGACAGCGGCGGCAGCGCTGCGAGCTGCAGCGTGCCCGGGCGCATGTAGTGCTGAATATCGTGCTGCACCGCCGCCCCTGTGTCGGCACCAGCGCTGGCCACAATGGGAATCATGGCTGCGCCAGCCAGCATTCGCGCATGAGCGCGGCCATGGCCTGGGCGGCGCGGCCGCGGTGGCTGTGGGCGTTTTTTACCGCTACCGGCAACTCGGCAAAAGTTTTGCCAAATTCGGGAATCCACATCACCGGGTCAAAGCCAAAGCCGTTGCTGCCCACCGGCACGCGCGCAATCTGCCCCACCACCCGACCCGCCGCAATCAGCGGCTCCGGATCGTCGGGGGAACGCACAGCCACCAGCGTGCTGACCAGGGCGGCACCCCGCGCGTCGATGTTTTGCATTTGCTCCAGCAGCGCCCGCACGTTGTTGTCGTCGCCCTTGGCGTAGCCAAACTGGGTGGCGTAATAGGCCGTGTCCACGCCGGGCAGGCCGCCAAAGGCGTCCACGCACAAACCGGCGTCGTCGGCCAATGCGGGCAGGCCGGTGTGGCGGGCCGCGTTGCGCGCCTTGGCCAGGGCGTTTTCCACAAAAGTACGGTAGGGCTCGGGCGACTCTGGCACGCCCAAATCGCTTTGGCGCACCAAGTCGCAGCCCAGGGGCGCGAACATGGCCTGCAACTCAGCCAGCTTGCCCGCGTTGTTAGACGCCAGAACGATGTGCATGAATGGCTGCGCGGTGCTCAATGCGCGAGCGGCGCTTGGGCCAGCGCCTGCTGCTGCAAGCGCATCAGCTCGGCAATGCCCGTATCGGCGAGGTTGAGCAACTGGTCCATCTCGGCGCGCGAAAACGCCGCGCCTTCGGCCGTGCCCTGCACTTCAACAAAATGGCCCGCGCCGGTCATCACGACGTTCATGTCGGTGTCGCAGGCCGAGTCTTCGGTGTATTCCAGGTCCAGCAGCGGCGTGCCTTGCACAATGCCCACAGAGATCGCCGCCACCGACGCGGTGATGGGCGACTCGGCGATTTTTCCGTGTACCAGCAGCCAGTTGACTGCGTCTTGCGCCGCCACAAAGGCGCCGGTAATGGCGGCCGTGCGCGTGCCGCCATCGGCCTGGATCACGTCGCAGTCCAGCGAAATCGTGCGCTCACCCAGGCGCTTGAGGTCAAACACGGCGCGCAGCGAGCGGCCAATCAGGCGCTGAATCTCTTGGGTGCGGCCGCTTTGCTTGCCACGCGCGGCCTCGCGGTCGCTGCGGGTGTGGGTAGCACGCGGCAGCATGCCGTATTCAGCAGTGACCCAGCCTTCGCCGCTGCCGCGTTTGTGCGGTGGCACACGCTCTTCTACTGAGGCGGTGCACAGCACCTTGGTACCGCCAAACTCGATCAGCACCGAGCCCTCAGCATGGCGGGTATAGCCGCGGGTGATGCGCACCGGGCGCAAGGCGTTAGCGGCACGTGCGCCGCTGCGGGTAAATGAAGTCATGAAGAAATTCCGGCAAACGGGTTGAAAAAGCACCAAGCGCCTCCTCAGAGGCAATAAATGAGCCCCTGCGGGGCCCGCGCTCAGGCAAGCGCCGGATTATCGGCCTTCTCCCAGGCCACCGCGATCAAGCTGACGTTGTCGCAATACACCCCGCCGCGCTCCAGGGCGATAGAAAGGAGCGCGTGGGCGGCCTCGGTCACGGCATGTGCGCTGAGACTGGCCACAATTTCATCCTCATTCACATTGCCCCACAGACCATCGGAGCACAGCAGCAGGCGGTCGCCCAGCTTGAGGTCGATAGGCTGGTCAACCTCAATGACTGGCTGCTTTGGTGCGCCCAGGCAGCTGTAAAGCATGTGCTTGCTCACCGGCGGGTCTCCGTTGCCCACCAGCAAGCTGTCTTGCCACTGTGCCACCGAATGGTCCAGGGTACGGCTGAGCATGGCGCCATCGCGCACGAAATACCGGCGCGAGTCACCGCAGTGCGCCGTGTAACACTGGTCGTCCTGCAGGACGGACAGCACCAGCGTGCTGCTGGGGGTCTGGCCCAGGTCGTGCATGGCCGCGTAGCTGATCAGTTGCTCGTGGGCTGCGCGCATGGCGTTGTTGAGGAAGTCGGTGACGTTGGCCAGCTTGGGGGTGGCTTGTTTATGGAACAGGGTCGTGACCACTTGCAGGCAGATTTGGGCCGCCACATCACCTTCAGGGTGGCCGCCCAAGCCGTCGGCCACCAAAAAAATAGCACAAGACTGGGTATAGGTGTAACCCATGCGGTCTTCATTGCGCTTGCGTCCCCCCATGCGGCTGACCTGGAATACCGAAAACATCATGGCCGTGTCCTGGTTTCGCGCGAAAGTTTGGACACCAGACGGAAAGCGTCGGGCAGGAACTGGGTCGCCCAGTAAGCGTCGGCGTCTTCGCTCAGTGCGGCCTGGGGTGGCTGCGTCAGGACTTTTTGCACCGACAGTACCGAGTGGGGCCGTGCCTGCGGATCGGTCTGCATGCACGAAAGTACCAGCGCCATCAGCGTAGGCGAGTACTTACCCTGCAGCTCCGACACCATGGTCTCGAGCTTGGAGCGGCAGTCCGGCTTCGCCGCGTCCGGTGGCGGACAGCCCTTCATACAGGAAAACATGCAAGCGCCTATGGCGTAAATATCTGTCCAGGGTCCAATGGGCTTGCCGCGCTTGAACATCTCAGGCGCAGAAAAGCCGGGCGTGAACATGGGCTGCAAGTACTTGCCGCCCTGGTGCAGCACATTGCGCGCAGCGCCAAAGTCAATCAGCACGGCGCGGTCATCGTCGGTGACCAAAATGTTGCCTGGCTTGATGTCCAGGTGCAGCATTTTGTGTTGGTGCACCACCCGCAGGCCGCGCAGCACCTCGTCAAAAACGGAGCGGATCGTGCTCTCGCGCAACACCTTGGTTAGCCTGAGGGACGCCGACGTAACGATGAACTGTTGCAAAGATGCGCCCTGCAAATAATTCATCACCAGGTAGACCGTGTCGTTTTCCTGAAAAAAATTCAGCACGCTGACCACATTGGGATGGACGATCTGGGCCAAGGCCCGCCCTTCTTCCAAAAAGCTGCGAAATCCAATGCGGTACAAAGCCCGCTTGTCCCGGACCACCAAGATGGGTGCGTCACCGTGGGCACGGCTGGCCAGGGCGCCAGGCAGGTATTCCTTGAGCGCCACCTCTTGCCCCGTAGGGCTGACGGCCCGGTAGACCAGGCCAAACCCGCCCGCGCCAATCTTTTGGACGATACGGTAGCCCCCTACCGTTCTTCCGGTCGTCAGGGGCGCGGGGGGGAGCTTGATGTGGGCCTGGGTCATGCCATAGTGCAGGGGTTTTGCGAATCGTCGGTGCTGAACGCACAAATCAAGCGTCGAGTCCGGTTATTCTCATAGCACACTTTTATAGTCAAGGAATGAATGATGTCAGTTTACAGTATGACTGGCTACGCCAACGCGCAGCACAGTTCGGCCAGCCCCACGGCCCCGTCGGATGCCCGACAAGCACCTGGTGCCCAGCTCGGCTTCGAGATCCGCGCGGTCAATAGCCGCTTTCTGGACCTGAGCTTTCGCCTGCCCGAAGACCTGCGCCAGTGGGAACCCGCCCTGCGCGAACTCCTGGGCGCGCGCCTTAAACGCGGCAAGGTTGAGGTACGCGCCTCGGTCGACGTGCAACATGGCAGCGTCAGCGACCCGTCCCCCAAGCTGCTGCAGCGTCTCAACAGCCTGCAGGACAACATCAAGGTGTGGCTGCCGCAGGCCGGCGGCCTGACGGTTTCTGACGTTTTGCGCCTGGCCGCAAGCGAGCAGTCCGGCCTGCACGACTGGAGCGAAGCGCTGCTGCCCTTGGCCCAAACCGCACTGAGCGCCCTGCTGGCCGCCCGCGAACGCGAGGGCGCTCGACTGGCGGCTATGTTGCTCGAACACATCAAGCAACTGCGCGTGCTGGCCGCGCAGGCCACGCCGCTGGTGCCGCAACTGGTGGCCCAGCAGCGCCAGCGTTTTATGGAGCGCTGGGCCGAAGCCATGGCGCTAGGCGTGGGCAGCACGCTGCCCGAAAGCGCCCAGGACCGGGCGCTGACCGAGGCCACCGCATTTGCCATCCGCATTGACGTAGCCGAGGAAATCACCCGCTTGAACTCGCACCTCGACGAGCTGGAGCGCCTGATCAAAAAAGGCGGCGAAATCGGCAAGCGCCTGGACTTCCTGATCCAGGAACTGCACCGCGAGGCCAACACCATGGGATCCAAATCGGCGGCCCTGGCGCTGACCCATATTTCGGTGGATATGAAGGTGCTGATCGAGCAAATGCGCGAACAGGTGCAGAACATAGAATAAAGACCCGCTTTTTTGACCCTGAGTCGCGCTATGGATTACCCCGGAAACCTTTTTGTTGTGGCAGCGCCCAGTGGCGCGGGCAAGTCCAGCCTGGTCAACGCCTTGCTGGAACTCGACTCCCATGTGCAGCCCTCGGTGTCGCACACCACGCGCGCGCCACGCGGCCAGGAAAAGCACGGGCGCGAGTACTTTTTTGTCTCCGAACAAGAATTTGACGCCATGGTGGCCGCCGACGCCTTTGTCGAATGGGCCCATGTGCACAACCACCGCTACGGCACTTCCAAAAAGGCCATCGAAGACCGCATGGCCATGGGCGCCGATGTGATTCTGGAAATCGACTTCCAGGGCGCAGTCCAGATCAAGCAGACTTTTTCCAACGCCGTGTGCATCTTCATCTTGCCACCGAGCTGGGAAGAGCTGCGCGCGCGGCTTGAGCGCCGGGGCGAGGACGCGCCCGAGACGATTGAGTTGCGCATGAAAAATGCCGCGGTTGAGGTGGCGCAGGCCCAAAAATTCGACTTCGTTATAATCAATGCGTTGTTTGACCGCGCGCTTTTTGACCTCAAGGCGATCGTTCACTCCCAGCGGCTCAAATTTGTGGCGCAGGCGCGCGCCAGAGCCGCAACGTTCCAGGCGCTCAACATCCCCTTGTAATTTCGGAGAATCCCATGGCCCGCATCACCGTCGAAGACTGCCTTGAGCAGATTCCCAACCGTTTCCAACTGGTGCTGGCCGCCACCTACCGCGCGCGCATGCTCAGCCAAGGCCACACGCCCAAGATCGAAAGCAAGAACAAACCCGCCGTCACTGCCCTGCGCGAAATCGCGGCCGGCAAAATTGGCATCGAAATGCTGAAAAAAGTGCCCTTATAAGGCGCCTTTGCCAGCAACAAAAAAGGCCCTTAAAGGGCCTTTTTTTATGGGCGCCGCCCAGGCGGTGCGCCGATCACGACACGATATACGCCGCCGCCCCGGTAGAAAACAAGGTGCCGTCGGCGCCCAAAAACTCCATGCGGGTGCTGGCCACGCGCGAACCCAGACGCAGCACGTGGGCGTGCAGCTCAAAATACGGGCTGATGCCGGGGCGCAGGTAGTCAATGCGCAAATCAATGGTGCCGAGTTTGCCAAAGCGGTGCAAGCGCTGCAGGGGCGTCTCGTCCATGTGGCGCGCGCCAATGGCGGCCATGACGGCCAGGCCGCCCATGGCGTCCAAACCGGCGCTGATCACGCCGCCGTGCACCCGGTTAAAGGCAAAGTGCCCGACCAGCTCGGGCCGCATGTCGATGCGGGCGACCACGCGGCTGGGCTCCAGCGAGGTGATTCTCAAACCCAGCAGTTGGTTGAAGACGATGCGCTCTTCGAAGATTTGCTTCAGTCCACTGACGAATTCTTCTTCAAAGACGACGGGTATTGGCTCTGTGGCAGGCGCAGCATCCGCGCCAGAGACTGGTTTTTTGTTCATGCACCTATTGTCACAGCCCGAGTTGGCGCGAAGCCAACTCTTTCATGATTTCTTCGGCGCCGCCGCCAATCATCATGACCTTGACCTCGCGGTAGATGCGCTCACAGGCCGTGCCGCGCATAAAGCCCATGCCGCCCAAAATTTGCACACCCTGGTCGGCGCAAAACTGCATGGTCTGGGTGGAATGGTTTTTCAGCAGGCAGACCTGCGACACCCACTCCGCCCCCTCGTCGCCCGCGTCCAGGCGCCGGGTGACGGCGTCCACCCAGGCGCGGGTGGATTCGATGCGCATTTTCATGTCCATGAGCTTGTGGCGCACCACCTGGTGGTCTAGGAGCGCGCTGCCAAAGGTTTTGCGTGTGCGGGCCCAGTCCAGCGCCTCGCGGTAGCAGCATTCGGCAAAACCCAGGGCCATGACAGCCATGGACAGGCGCTCGCCGTTGAAGTTGCCCATGATCATCTTGAAGCCGCTGCCCTCTTGCCCCACCAAAAAACGCGCAGGCACGCGCACGCCGTCAAAGCGCAGGTGCGCGGTGTCCGAACAATGCCAGCCCATTTTTTCCAAAGGGCTGCGCGACAAACCTGGCGCGTCACCGGGCACCACCAGCATGGAAATGCCGCCGCGCCCCTTGTTGCCCGCGTCAGTGCGCACCGCGACTGTCAGATAGTCGGCGCGCATACCGGAGGTGATAAAGACTTTTTCACCGTCCACCACATACTGGTCGCCGTCCAGGCGCGCGGTGGTGCGCAGGGCCGCCACGTCGGTGCCGCCGCCGGGCTCGGTAATGGCCAGCGCGGCAATTTTTTCGCCGCGCAGCACGGGCGGTATCACCTCGCGCTGCAAGGCGTCTGAACCCCAGCGCAGCACCGGCGGCAGGCCGATATTGTGGCTAAACAGGCTGGCCATCAGACCGCCGCTGCCACTCTCGCACGCCAGCGTTTCGGTCAAGACATTGCGCAAAGCGGTGGGTGCCGGGGTGCCACCCAGGTGCTCCGGGTAACCCAAACCGAGCCAGCCCAGATCGGCGGCGCGGCCATACAGGCTGCGCGGAAACGCCTGCGCCGCCTCCCAATCGGCCAGGTGGGGCGCCACCTCTTGGCGCACAAAGCGCTGGGCGCTACTCTGCAGGTGGGTGGTTTCTTCAGGGCTGGTGGTGGTCTGCATGGCGGTGCTCAGCGCTGCGGGCGCTTGGCCACGCCCATGGTCTTGGCGATGATGCCGAGCATGACCTCGTCGGCGCCGCCGCCAATCGACCCCAGGCGGCCATCGCGGAACATGCGCGAGACCTTGTTTTCCCAGGTGTAGCCCATGCCGCCCCAAAACTGCAGGCAGCCGTCGGGAATGGTCCGGTTCAGGCGCCCGGCCAGCAGCTTGCCCATGGACGCGAGCTCGAGCACGTCTTGGCCGCCCACGTACATCTCGCAGGCGCGGTAGGTGAGCGCGCGCAGGGCTTCCAAGTCGGTTTTCATCTCGGCCAGCCGGAACTGCACCCACTGCTGGTCGGCCAGGGTGGCGCCAAAGAGCTTGCGCTCCTGCGCCCATTCCATGGTCCAGCCGATGCAGTTGCTCAAGGACTGCAGGCAGCTGGCCGCCGCCCACAGGCGTTCTTCCTGGAACTGCTGCATTTGGTAGATAAAGCCATGTCCCTCGGCGCCGATGCGGTTGCGCTGGGGCACGCGCACTTCGTCAAAGTAGAGCAAACCGGTGTCGCTGGCGTTCATGCCGATCTTGCGGATTTTTTGGGCCACTTCGATGCCCGGGCGCAGCTTGCCGCCTTCGCGCAGGGGCACCATCACCAGGCTTTTGTTTTTGTGGGCGGGCCCTTCACCGGTGTTGACCAGCATGCACATCCAGTCGGCCTGCAGGCTGTTGGTGATCCACATCTTCTGGCCGGTAATCACATAGTCGTCGCCATCCTTGCGCGCGACCGTCTTGATGGCGGACACGTCACTGCCCGCGCCGGGTTCGCTCACGCCAATGCAGCCCACCATGTCACCGGCAATGGCGGGGGCCAGGAATTCGCGTTGCAACTCTTCGCTGCCAAAGCGCGCCAGCGCCGGCGTGCACATATCGGTTTGCACGCCAATGGCCATGGGAATACCGCCGCAATGGATGTGGCCCAGCGCCTCGGCCATGGCCAGGCCGTAGCTGTAGTCGAGCCCGGCGCCGCCATGGGCCTCGGGCTTGGTCAGGCCCAAAAGGCCCAGATTGCCGAGCTTTTTGAACACCTCGTGGGCGGGGAATATTTCAGCGGCCTCCCATTCGTCCACATGGGGGTTGATCTCGGCGTCAATAAAGCGCTTGAGGGTTTTTTGGATTTCGAGGTGTTCGTGGGTCCACTGCATGGTTTGTCTCCTGGGGGTTGGTCTGGTTTATTTGGATTCCGGGGATGCCTGGGCAGGTGCGGCAAATACCTGTGGCGTGGTGGCCCGGTGAAAGCCGTCGAACGGGGCGATGGACGCGCGCGTTTGTGTCTTGGCACTGGCCACTGTCATGGGCCAGCCCATGCGAACTTGCGGGCGGGCGCCATCGATGCGCAACGTGCTGCCGCTGATAAAGGCGGCCGCCGGGCTGAGCAAGAACACGATGCCCGCCGCGGTTTCGGCCTCGGTGCCAAAGCGCCCCAGTGGCACGGTCTTGGCCATGGCGCGCAGCATGGGGCCGGCCTCGGGCGGGTAATGGTCCATGCCGCTAGAGGCGATATAGCCCGGCGCCACCGCGTTGACGCGCACGCCGGCGCCGGCCCATTCGGCGGCGGCCGTCTCGGTGAGGCTGACCATGCCGGCGCGGGCCGCACCGCTGTGGCCCATGCCGGGCATGGAGCCCCACATGTCGGCCACGATGTTGACGATGGCGCCGCCGTGTTTTGCCATGGACTGGGTGTAGCACTCGCGCGCCATCAAAAAGCCGCCGGTGAGGTTGGTGTTGACCACCGCCTCCCATCCCTTGGCGCTGATGGATTCGAGCGGCGTCATGTACTGGCCGCCCGCGTTGTTAACCAGGCCGTCAATGGCGCCGTGCTGCGCCACGATGGCCGCCACCGTGCTGCGCACCGCGTCTTCGTGGCGGATGTCGCAGACATGGGTGCTGGCGCTGCCACCGCTGGTGGCGCAGTCCTGGGCGATTTCATCGGCCACTTTGTGCAGCTTGTCCACCTTGCGGCCCAAGAGCGCTACGCGTGCGCCAAGTGAGGCCAGCTCGTGCGCCACACAGCGGCCAATGCCCGAGCCGCCCCCGGTGACGACGACGACTTTGCCGGCAAACAGGCCGGGCGCGAAGATGGATGCGTAACTCATAAAAACCTCGGTCAAAAAAATTAAGAGGTGGTTGCTTCGCCCACGAACAGGGCCAGGGCGGCATCGACCAAGTCGTCCACCGTGGCGCTCTTGCCGGCGTCAAACCACTGCACCGACCAGTTCAGTGCCCCGAGCATGAGCAGCCGTGCCAGCCCCACGGGCGCGCGCAGGGCGCCGCTGGTGTGCAGCGCGGACAGCACCGGCGTCCACAGGGCCTCGTATTCGCTTTGCAACGCGGACAGCGCGGTGCGCTGCGCGCTGTTGAGCGAGCGGGACTCGTAGAGCATCACCGGAATGAAGTCGCTGTCAGGCCCGAGCAGCACCTGGAAATGGGTTTGCACCAGGCCGCGCAACTGCGCTTGGGGCGAGCCGCTGGCGGTGGCTGGCAGCGCGGCGCGCTGGCGCGCCAATGCGGCGTGCATGCCTTCTTGCATCACGGCAAACAGCAGCGCGTCCTTGCTTTTGAAATGGTAGAAGGGCGAGCCGCTTTGCATGCCCGCGGCCGCCGCAATGTCGCGCGTGGTGGTGGCAGCAAAGCCCTGGCTGCGAAACAGGGCGGCTGCGGCGCGCAACAAGGCGGCACGGCGGTTGCCGTCGTCGCGTTCTAGCAGGGTCTTGCGCGGCCTGCCGCGCGCACGCAAAGGCGCAGAGCGCAGGCTGGCTTCTGGCGGAGGGCTGGGGGCGGTGGCAGTGTGCGCGGGCATGGCGCAACCATACCAAAGCCCGGTATTTTTAGCAAGCGCTTGCTTGGCAAAAATACCCCTCCCGGACGAACCGGGCGCTCAGAGCTTGGCGAAGTCGGGCTTGCGCTTTTCCATGAAGGCGGTAAAGGCTTCCTTGGCGTGGGGCGCTTGCAGCAGGCGGCCAAAGCTCGCACCCTCTTCGTCCATTTGCGCCAGCACCTCGGCCATCTGGCCTTTTTTCATGAGGCGCTTGGTCTCAACCAGCGAAGGCAGGGGTTTGGCGGCGAGCTTGCGCGCCTGGCTTTGGGCCAGGTTATTGGCCTCGGTCGGGGGCACGATGCGGTTAACCAGGCCCATTTCCATGGCGGCCTCTGCCATAAAGGGCTCGCCCAGCAGCAAGGCTTCGGCGGCGCGGTGGTAGCCCATCAGGCGCGGTGCCAAGAGGCTGGACGCGGCTTCGGCGCACAGGCCCAGGTTAACGAAAGGCATGGAAAACGCGGCGTTGTCGCCCGCGTAGACCAGGTCGCAATGGAACAGCATGGTGGTTCCCACGCCCACGGCCGGGCCG
>CANFNE010000041.1 GCA_947448105.1 Burkholderiales bacterium | reverse complement strand
CCTGACGACTGCGCAACTCCAAGCCCTGACCACCGCACAAACGGCAGCGCTGTCCACGGCCCAGATCGTGGCGCTGACCACCGCCCAGGCCTACGGCCTGAGCACGGCCAACGCCGCTGCGCTGACCACCAGCCAACTCGTGGCGATGGAGACCGCCGACCTGGTGGCTTTGACCACAACGAATCTGCGTGCACTGTCCACATCGCAATTTGTTGCACTGACGACCGACCAAGTGGTGGCATTGAGCACCACGCAGGCGTACGGACTGAGCACCAGCAACGTCAGTGCCCTGAGCACGGCGCAATTGATTGCGCTGGAAACCGCAGACCTGGTGGCCTTCCCCACCGCCAATGTCCGGGCACTGTCGACCGATCAGCTCGCGGCACTGACCACCGACCAGATTGCTGCCATGGGCACCAAGCAGGTGGCTGCACTGAGTACCGCGCAAATGAGCGCTCTGACTACAGCGCAGGTGGTGGCGCTGACGACAGCCCAAATCAGTGGCCTGGGGACTGCAAACATCGCAGCAATGACCACCGACCAAGTGGTGTCCCTTACCACGGCGCAGGTTTATGGACTGGGCAGCAGCAACGCCGCTGCCTTGACGACTTCGCAACTGGTGGCGATGGAAACCAGCGACCTGGCGGTACTTAAGACGTCGGCCCTGCAAGCCCTTTCGACCGCGCAGGTCGCAGCGCTGAGCACCGACCAAATCGTCGCCTTGACCACTGCCCAGGTTACTGGCCTGAGCACGCAAAACGTTCGTTCCTTGACCACGGCCCAATTGGTGGTTTTGGAAACATCGGATGTAGCAGCCCTGAGCACTACCAATCTGCAGGCCTTGTCGACCGCCCAAATCGCGAGTTTGACAACCGATCAGATCGTCGCCCTGGGCACGGCACAGGTGGCTGGCCTCAGCAATTCCAATATCAGTGGCTTGACGACCGCCCAAGTGGCGGCGATTGAAACCACAGACATCGCGGTGATGACCACGGGCAATTTGCGCTACCTGTCTTCTGCGCAACTCGCTGCAGTGACCACCGCACAAATCGCGGCCCTGACCACGGCACAAATCATCGCATTGCGCAATGCAGAGGTTGCGTCTCTGAGCACCGACCAGGTGGTGGCGCTGACCACGGCGCAGGTCTATGCCATGACCACGGCCAATATTGGGTCTCTGACGACCGACCAGGTCATGGTGCTTGACACCCAAGATGTAGCGGTGCTGACTACCGCAGCGCTGCGCTCTCTGTCGACCGCACAAATTGCTGCCTTGACCACGGGCCAGATGCTGGCCTTGGCGACGTCCCAGGTGGCTGCCTTGAGCTCCACGCAGACGGCGGTTCTGACAACGGCCCAGGTGCAAGCCCTGACCACTGCGCAAATCGTGGCGCTCAGCACCGCAGGTATTGCCGCTTTGGGCACAGACCAGGTGCTTGCCCTGACCAGTGCGCAAGTGCTGGGCCTGAGCACCGCCAATGTGTACGCGCTGACAACGGCGCAGATTGAGGCGCTGGAGACGGACGACCTGGCCGTACTCGCCACCGCCAATTTGCGCGCCATGGGTACAGCGCAAGTCGCGGCCCTGACGACGGCGCAAATCGAGGCGCTGTCTACCGCCCAACTCACGGGCTTGGGCACGCGCCAAGCCGCAGCACTGACCACTGACCAGATTGTTGCGCTGACCACCGGTCAAGTGCTGGGCCTGAGCACGGCAGTGGTCAACGCCCTGACCACCGACCAGGTGATGGCGCTGGAAACGGACGATCTGGCGGTGTTGACGACGGCGAATTTACAAGCCATGTCGACCAAGCAAATCGCTGCGCTGACCACCGACCAGATCGTGGCGCTGACCACTGCGCAAGCGTTTGGATTAAGCACGGCGAACGTGAGTGCACTGACCAGCGACCAGGTGATCGCCCTGGAGACAGACGTTTTGACCGTGTTGACCACGGCCAATGTGCGCGCCATGTCCACCGCACAGGTGGCGGCTCTCACGACGGACCAGTTCATCACACTGAGCACCGCGCAGTTGGTGGCCATGGGCACCGCGCTGACTGCGGCCTTGACCACCGACCAGATCGTCGCATTGACCACAGAGCAAGCGCTGGGCTTGAGTACGGCCAATGCCAACGCGTTGACGACGGCGCAGCTCGCTGCACTGGAAACCGAAGACTTTGCGGTTCTGACCACGGCCAACCTGCGGGCGCTCTCGACCGCCCAGGTCGGCGCACTCAGCACGGACCAGATCGTGGCCCTGAGCACTGACCAGGCCTATGGCCTGAGTACCGCCAACGTGGCTGCGCTCACCACCGACCAGTTGGTCGCCATGGAGACGGACGACCTGGCGGCATTGACCACCGCCAACGTGCGCGCGCTGAGCACAGCGCAGTTGGAAGCGATCACCACGGACCAGTTCGTCGCGTTGGGTACTGCCCAAATCGTCGCCCTGAGTACTGCACAGACTGCGGCGCTGACGACTGCGCAGATCGCGGCACTGAGCACGGCACAATCCCTGGGCCTGAGTACCGCCAACGTCAACGCATTGACAACGGCACAGATCGAGGCACTAGAGACCGAAGACTTTGTCGTGCTGACGACGGCAAACCTGCAAGCCCTGTCGACCGCACAGGTCGCAGCCCTGACGACCGACCAGATCGTGGCCTTGACCACTGCCCAGGCCTATGGCTTGAGCACGGCCAACGTCAGCGCGCTGACCACGGCGCAACTGCTGGCCCTGGAGACCGACGACCTGGCCGTTCTGACCACGGCCCATCTGCGAGCGCTGACCACAGACCAAGTCACGGCACTGACGACCGACCAAGTGGCGGTGCTGAGCACAGGCCAGTTGCTGGCCCTGAGCACGGCGCAGATGGCGGTGCTGACGACCGACCAAATCGTGGCGCTCACCACCGCCCAGGCGATGGGTTTGAGCACCGCCAATGTGAGCGCGTTGACGACGGCCCAACTGGTGGCGCTGGAAACCGACGACCTGGCAGTGCTGACCACGGCCCAATTGCAAGCCCTGTCCACCAAGCAACTGGCCTCGCTCACGACAGCCCAGATCGTGGCGCTGACCACGGCACAGGTGCTTGGTTTGAGTACGGCCAACACCAGTGCATTGACCACTGCCCAGGTGGCTGCGCTGGAAATTGCAGACCTTGCTGTCCTGACCACCACCAATCTGCGGGCCATGGGCACGGCGCAAATCGCCGCCTTGAGCACCGACCAGGTAGTGGCCCTGACAACGGACCAAGTGGTGGGCCTGAGCACGGCCAATGCCAATGCGCTGACCACGGCCCAGATTGCAGCCATGGAAACCGGCGATCTGTCGGTGCTGACAACGGCGAACCTGCGTGCCCTGTCCACAGCGCAGCTCGTGGCCTTGGGCAGCGACCATCTGGCGGTACTGAGCACGGCACAAATCAACAGCCTGAGCACGGCACAGTTTGCGTCGCTGACGACGGCCCAAGTCGCGGCCCTTACTACCGCACATTTTGTGGGCTTGACGACCAGCAATGCCAGCGCCCTGACCACCAAGCAAGTCGTAGCGCTAGAGACCGAAGACATGGCGGTATTGACCACCGCCGTGGTGCGGGCGCTGACGACCGCCCAGGTCGCTGCGCTGACCACCGCCCAGGTGGTGGCCCTGACGACGGCCCAGGTTCTTGGACTGAGTACTGACAACGTATCCGCTCTGACCACGGCCCAGATCGCAGCCCTGGAGACGGACGATGTGGTGGTACTCACCACGGCCCATCTGCAGGCCTTGAGCACCGCACAGGTGCCGGCGCTTACGACGGCGCAGGTGACTGCGCTGACCACGGCACAAGTTGCCGGCCTGAGCACTGCCAATGTCAATGCCTTGTCCACCGCCCAGACGGCTGCGCTGACGACGGAGCAGATTGCTGCACTCTCCACGGCCCAGGCGCTGGGACTGAGCACGGCCAACGCGAGTGCCTTCACTACAGACCAAATCCTTGCCCTGACCACGGATGATTTGACTGCGGTAACGACAACCGTATTGCAGGCGCTCTCTACGGAGCAACTGGCTGCCCTGTCGACGGCGCAAGTGGAGTCCTTGACCACGGCACAAGTGGTCGGACTGACGACTTCGCAGACGGCCGCGCTTAGCACCGACCAGGTCATATCCTTGACCACGCGCCAGGTCTTGGCGCTCAGCACCGGCAATGTGGGCGCGTTGACCACAGCGCAGGTCGCGGCACTGGAAGTCGGTGACTTGGCCGAGCTGACCACGGCGAATCTGCGGGTACTGTCTGCAACGCAGATGGCCGCGCTGACAACCGACCAAGTTATCGCGTTGACGACGGCACAGGTGCTCGCATTGAGCACTGCCAACGTCACGGCTTTGACGACGGAACAAGTTGCGGCCCTTGAGACCGATGACCTTGCGGTGTTGACCACGGCCAACCTGCGCGCACTTTCCACCGCGCAACTGGTCGCTCTGACCACCGACCAAGTGCTGACTTTGAGCACCGCACAGCTGTCGGGCCTGAGTACCGCGCAGATGGCGTCCCTCACCACCGACCAAATCGTGGCACTGAGCAGCGCCCAGGTGATCGGATTGACCACGGCCAACGCCAATGCGCTGACCACCGAACAGGTGGCGGCGATTGAGGTCGGCGACCTGGCCGAGCTGAGCACCACCAATATGCGTGCGCTCTCCACCGCACAACTCGCGGCATTGACCACGGCCCAGGCCGCGGCCTTGACCACGGCCCAAGTGCTGGGCTTGAGTACTGCCAACACCAGCGCACTGACCACGGCCCAAGTGGCGGCGCTCTTGACGGACGCAGTGGCTGTGCTGACAACGACCAATCTGCGCACCTTGTCGGCAACGCAGATGGCCGCACTGACCACCGACCAGGTGGTCGCACTGACCACCAAACAAATCGTGGCCTTGAGCACCGCCAACGCCAACGCGCTGACGACCGACCAAATCGCGGCGATGGAAACCGAGGACGTGGTCGTCTTGACGACTGCCACCTTGCAGGCACTGTCGACGGCCCAGGTCGCCGCGCTCGCCACCAATCAGATTGAAGCCTTGACGACCAAGCAGGTCAATGCGCTGACGACGTCGCAGTTCGCCGCCCTGACGACCGCGCAAGTTGTGGCGCTGACCACCGCCCAGACCTATGGTCTAAGCACGGCCAATGCCAAAGCGCTGACCACTGCGCAGATTGCCGCGATCGAAACAGACGACCTGGCGGTACTGACCAGCACCAACCTGCGCGTGCTGTCTGCGGCCCAGGTGGCCGCACTGACCACCGACCAGGTGGTGGCGATGACCACCCAACAGTTCGTGGGCATGAGCACGGCCAATGTCTCTGCCTTGACCACCGACCAAATGGTTGCGATCGAGACGCAGGATCTGGTGGTTCTGACGACGGCCAATGTGCGTGCACTGTCCACCGCCCAGGTGACAGCACTCACCACGGCGCAACTGGTCGAACTGACAACCAAACAGGTGTTTGGTTTGACGACGGCGCAAGCCGCCGCCTTGACCACGGACCAAGTCGCTGCGCTGACCACGGCCCAGGTGGCGGGAATGTCCACCGCCAACCTGGTAGCGCTGACGACCGGCCAAGTCGTGGCCCTGGTCAGCGACGACCTCGTGGCCTTGACGACCGCCGGTCTGCAAGCCTTGACAAGCGCCCAAGTCGTCACCTTGACCACTGACCAAGTGGCAGCCCTGACGACCCAGCAGGTCAACACCTTGACAACCGCCCAAGTGGCTGCCCTGGTGACCGGCCAAATTGATGCGCTCACCACCGCACAGATTGCAGGCCTGAGCACCGCCAACGCGAATGCGCTGACCACCCGCCAGATCGCCGCGCTTGCCACGGATGACGTGCAGGCCCTGACGACCGTCACCCTGCGCTCGCTCGCTGCCACGCAAATCGCAGCGCTGACGACCGACCAGTTGGTCGCGCTGACCACCGCGCAAGCCGTGGGATTGAGCACTGCCAATGTGTACGCACTGACCACGGCGCAACTCGTGGCTTTGGCAACCGATGACCTGGTCGTGCTGACCACGGCCAATCTGCAAGCGCTGTCGACTGCACAGGTGGCCGCACTGGGAACAGACCAGCTTGTCGCTTTGACGACTTACCAGGTCAATGGCTTGGCTACGGCGCAAATGGCTGCGCTGACCACCAGCCAGATCGCCGCCTTGACGACTGCCCAGGTGGAGGGCCTGAGCACGGCCAACGCTAACGCGCTGACGACTAAGCAGATTCTTGCGATCACGACCGACGACCTGGAGGTCTTGACGTCGGCAAACCTGCGCGCGCTTTCGGCAACGCAAGTCGCTGCCATGAGCACCAGCCAAATCGTCGCCCTGACCACAGCACAAGTGCTGGGACTGAGCACGGCCAACGCCGCCGCCCTGAGCACGGCGCAGATTGCGGCACTGGAGACGGACGACGTTGCCGTACTGACCACAGCCAACCTGCGCGCACTGTCTACGGCGCAGATTGCGGCCATGAGCAGCGACCAAGTGGTGGCCCTGGGCACTGCACAGGTCTACGGCCTGAGCACTGCCAACGTCAACGCGTTGACCACGGCGCAAGTCGCGGCCATGGAAACCGCCGACCTCTCGGTACTGAGCACAGCCCAGGTTCGTGCGCTGTCCACAGCCCAAGTGGTGTCCATCACCACCGAGCAGCTGCAAGTGCTCAGCACCCAGCAAATCAACGGCCTGAGCACGGCGCAAATGCTGGCCCTGACGACCAGCCAGATTGCCGCCCTGACGACGGCGCAGGCCCTGGGCCTGAGCACGGCCAACGCCAACGCCCTGAGCACGGCGCAAATCGTGGCCCTGTTGACCGACAACGTCGCCGTACTGACCACCACCGACTTGAACGCCTTGTCGGCAAGCCAGTTGGCGTCCATGACGACCGACCAGATCGTCGCCCTGACCACAGCACAAGTGCTGGGACTGAGCACGGCCAACGCCGCCGCCCTGACCACCGCCCAAATCGTGGCGATGGAGACGGACGACCTGGCAGTGTTGACCACGGCCAACCTGCGCGCCCTGTCCACGGCCCAAGTGGCCTCCATGACCACCGATGAGATCGTGGCCCTGACCACGGCCCAAGTCGTGGGACTGAGCACGGCCAACGTAGCGGCCCTGACGACTGCGCAACTCGCGGCCATGGAGACTGCTGACGTAGTAGTCATGACCACCGCCAATCTGCGCGCACTGAGCACGGCGCAAATTGCTGCGGTAACGACAGAGCAGGTGCAGGCGCTCACCACGGCGCAGTTGAACAACCTCTCAACCGCCCAGTTGATAGCCCTGACCACCGCCCAAATCGTGTCCCTGACCACAGCACAAGTGCTGGCCCTGACGACAACCAACGCCGCCGCCCTGAGCACGGCGCAGATTGCGGCACTGGAGACGGACGACGTTGCCGTACTGACCACAGCCAACCTGCGCGCACTGTCGACGGCGCAGATTGCGGCGATGGGAACGGACCAAATCGTGGCCCTTACGACAGCGCAGGTGCTGGGTCTGAGTGCTGCCAATGCGGCTGCGTTGACCACGGCGCAAATCGTCGCGATGGAGACGGTGGACCTGGTGGAGCTGACCACGGCCAATTTGCAGGCTTTGTCGACTGCACAGATCGCGTCCCTGACCGTCGAGCAGATCGCCATATTGACCACGGCCCAGGTCGCAGGTTTGAGCACCAGCAATGCCAGAGCCTTGACGACTGCCCAAATCGTGGCGCTCACTACTGCAGGCGTGGAGGTGCTGACGACGGCCAATGTGCGCGCACTTTCTACGGCACAGATCGCTGCCATGCTTACCGAGCAAGTGGTGGCTTTGACAACCCAGCAGGCACTGGGCCTGTCGACTGCCAACGCCAACGCGCTCACCAGTGATCAAATTGCAGCGATGGAAACCGCAGACGTGGCTGTGCTGACCACCGCCAATCTGCGGGCACTGTCGACGGCGCAAATCGCTGCGATGACGACCGAACAGGTCGTGGCTTTGACGACTGCACAGGCGCTGGGACTGAGCACCGGCAATGTCAATGCCCTGACATCAGACCAAATCGTGGCACTGGAGACCGAAGACCTGGTTGTGTTGACTACGGCCAACGTACAAGCACTTTCCACGGACCAGTTGGTCGCCATGACCACCGCACAAGTGCAAGCAATGACGACCAAACAGGTGGTGGCACTGACGACGGCCCAGCTTGCTTCGATAACCACCGATCAGATTGCGGTGCTGACGACCGCGCAGGTGTTGGGCATGACCACGGCCAACGCCAACGCACTGACGACGGCCCAGGTTGCCGCCTTGCTGGTGGAAGACCTGGCGGTCATGACCACCGCCAACCTGCGCGCCATGTCCACCGACCAAGTCGCGGCCATGACGACGGCCCAGATCGTGGCGCTCACTACCAAGCAAGTCTTGGGTCTGAGTACGGCCAATGCCAGTGCCTTGACCACAGAGCAGATGGAAGCCCTGGAGACCGAAGACCTGGTGGTGCTGAACACGGCCAATATGCAGGCGCTGTCCACGGCACAAGTGGTGGCCTTGACTACCGGGCAGGTGTCGGTACTGACGACCGCGCAGCTTCGCAGCTTGACCACCAGCCAGGTGGAGGCCTTGACCACGGCGCAAGTCGAGGTGCTGACCACGGCGCAGGCCTTGGGCTTGTCGACCGCCAACGTCAGCGCGCTGACCACCGATCAATTGGTGGCCATGGTGATTGACGACGTGGCCGTGCTGACCACCGCCAATGTGCGGGCGCTCTCAACCGCCCAATTCGCTGCGCTGACGACGGCCCAAGTGGTGGCTTTGACCACCAGCCAGGTGCTCGCCTTGTCGACGGCCAATGTGTCCGCCTTGACGACGGACCAAGTAGTAGCCATGGAAGTCGACGATGTGGTGGTGCTGACGACAGCCAACCTGCAAGCCATGTCGACCGACCAGATCAGTGCCCTGACCACCGCGCATGTTGCCGCCTTGACCACCAAGCAGGTGCTTGGACTGAGCACGGCCAATGTCAGCGCGCTCACCACCGACCAGATTGCCGTGCTGGAAACCAATGACGTGGCGGTGCTGACCACAGCCCAAGTCGCGGCGCTGTCCACAGCGCAGGTGCTGGCGATCACTGTCGAGCAGGTAGCAGTCTTGACCACCAAGCAGTTGGTGGCCATGGGCACCACACAAGTGGCGGCACTGAGTACTGACCAAGTGGTTGCGATGACGACCAAGCAGTTCCTTGGACTGAGCACGGCCAATGTGGCAGCGCTGACCACAGACCAATTGGTGGCAATCGAGACCGAAGACTTCGCGGTGTTTACCACCGCCAGTCTGCAGGCCCTCTCCACCGACCAAGTGGCTGCGCTGACCACAGCGCAGGTGGAAGCGCTGACCACCAAGCAAGTGCTGGGACTGAGCACCGCCAACGTGTCGGCCTTGACGACAGACCAGCTGGTGGCCATGACGACAAAAGACCTGGCGGTGATGACCACGGCCAACTTGCAAGCGCTGTCGACTGCGCAAGTGGCGGCCCTGACGTCTGAACAGGTCGTGGCACTCACCACCAAGCAGGTGCTGGGCCTGAGCACCGACAACGTGTCGGCGCTGACGACAGACCAGCTGACTTACATGGAGACGGCGGATTGGGCGGTGTTGACCACCGCAAATATCCAGGCGATGTCCACCGATCAGGTGGCTGCCCTGACCACGGCCCAGGTAGTGGCGTCGTTGACCAAGCAGGTGGCCAGTCTGACCACGGCCCAGGTGGCCGCTCTGACCGACGCACAAATCGCAGTCTTGACGACCAAGCAGGCCATAAGCCTGAGCACGAGCCAAATTGCCGCGCTAACTACCAGCCAGGTTGCCGCGCTAACCGCCAGCCAGTTGGTAGTGCTCCCCACCGCAGACTTGGTTGCCATGTCAGTGGATCAAGTGGCCGCGATCGGCTCCGGTCTGACTGCCTTGCAAACTTCAGCCTTCAGCGCGCTGCAGGCGGCCGCCTATGTGACCCCCATCGTGCTGGACTTGAATGGCGACGGCGTCAAGACCTTGGCACTGTCATCCGGCGTGCAGTTTGACCTGCTGGCCACGGGTGCGGCCATCAACACGGGCTGGGTCAGCCAGGGCGATGGACTGTTGGTGATGGACCGCAACCACGATGGCGCGATCAATGACGGATCGGAGTTGTTCGGTTCCTCTACCGTGCTGGCCGATGGCAGCAAGGCGGCCGATGGCTACGTGGCACTGGCAGAACTCGACAGCAACCACGACGGCGTGGTCAGCAGTTCCGACAGCGGCTTTGCTGATCTGCGGGTCTGGGTGGACGCCAACTCGGACGGTGTCAGCAGTTCGGGCGAGGTTCGCACGCTGGACTCGTTGGGTATTACCCAGCTCAGCTTGCAGACCAGCACAGGTACGGCGTTCGACAATGGCAACATGGTGGGCCTGACCTCGAGCTACCAGACCGCCGACGGCGCCAGCCATGCGGCAGCCGACGTCTGGTTTGCGGTGCAGCCGACGGCACCCGTTGCTACGCCGGTGAGTGCGGTGCCTGCAAGCGGCGCGCTGGCTGCGGCGTCCGACCTTGGCGCCAAGGTCAGTGGCCTGGCACAAGCGATCGCATCGTTTGAAACAGTGGTCACGCCTGTGCCTAGTGCAAGCGGCGCCCTGGCGGCTGGCAGCAGCAGCGGTGCGGCACCTGCTTTGGCAGTGGCCAGCCTGGTCGGTGCGATGCGACTGTTCGACGCCAACGGCAAGCCCGTGGACCCGGCAGCCCTCTCGGGTCAGCCGCTGCTTTCGGGTGCGGTGCAAGCGCAAGCGGCCCAGCTCGCCGCCGTCGATGTGCGCCCCAAACTAGAAGCGCCAACGGCTGTCAATCTGGCCGTGTTCACCATGCCAAAATAGGACATTGACACACAACTACTGGTAATCAATGGATTTATTTGACGTTTGCCACCGCCGTGTCCCAGGACACGGCGGGTTGGAATGTGGCCTGGTATGCGAGGCTGCGCGATGAAACGATTGCTGATTGAAGGCTGGAGGGGCGTCAACCATTCCTTTGCCATGGTGAACCAGCACCAGATATTGGCTTTGTCACGGTTGGGAAAGTTTCAACTTTTCCACAATGACATGCCATTTTCCATGGCGCACTGGACCGCCAAAAACAACAGCGCAGGCTTTGGTGAGGCCAATGCAAAACTCATCGCAGACTTGCCCGCGCTGGCGGCCAGTGACGCGGACTGTGTGTTTCGGATTTATGCACCGTTTCGTCCGATCACCCCAACCAAAGCCCAGAACCTGACCTTTGCGGTGACAGAGTTTGGGCTGGACCCCAGTTATTTTGACGACCCGCAACCTCCGCTTGCGAATTACACCCGCGACGCTGATTTGGTCGTAACGCCTTCACGCTGGGCGCGCGACCGTTTGCTGGACTACGGATTTGCCGAGCACGGCATCCGGGTGTTGCCGCACGGCGTGGATACGGAGGTGTTTCGACCCTTGAGCGAGGAAGAGCGCCAACACAACCGTGCCAACCTGGGTTTTGCGCCGGACGCCATGGTGTTTCTCAATGTGGGCGCGCCCACCTGGAACAAAGGTGTTGATCTGCTGGTCGAGGCCTTTGCCCGCCTGCTGCCCGACATGCCCAAGGCCCGGTTGATCCTCAAGGACGGGAGCCAGCTCTACGGTTTGTCGGTGGCTTCAACGCTGCGCACATTGTCGGTGAAACACCCGGAATTGGTGACCGACGCGCTCCTGGCCGCCGTGGCCGTGGTGTCGTCCAATATGTCGCAGTCCGAGCTGTGCCAGCTGTACAACGTGAGCGACTGCTATGTGTCGCCCTACCGGGCCGAAGGCTTCAACCTGCCGGTGCTAGAGGCTTTGGCCTGCGGTAGGCCGGTGATCGTGACGTCTGGCGGATCGACCGACGATTTTTGCCACGGGGCGGCGGTGTCGCGCATCGCTTCCACCTTTCACCGTGGGCCGCTGGGCGCCATGGACAACGCCTGCTGGCTGGAGCCCCACTTGCCGGTGCTGATGGATTTGATGCGCCAGGCCGCTGACCGGGGTCCGGGTGACGTGAGCACCCGCGACGCGGCGCTTGCCCAGGCCCAGCGCTACACCTGGGACGCCGCTGCGCGGACGATCGCGCGTTTGTACGGTGTGCCTGACGATGGCGCAGACGCGCAAAGTGTGCCGATCGCACCAACTGTCATCGCGCCGACTGCCACGCGCACCATGCATATTTATTGCGACGGAGGTTTTGGCAACCGGTTTAACGGGCTGGTTTCCGGCTTGATGCTGGCCAAGGCCGCAGGACTCAAACCGCTGGTGGTCTGGCCGCGCAACAACTGGTGTGGCGCGGGCTTTGACGAGCTCTTTGAAAACAAGCTCGACGTCATTGAGCGCGAGTTGTCTACTTACGTGCCGGAGAAAGACAAATTTCATTTCTTCATGACCGAGGACCACCTCGCCATGGGGGTGAAAAATGCGTCGCCCCTGCAATTGCAGACCTTGGACGCGGCAGTGGCGTACCTGAATTCAGATACCCGTGATGTGCATTACCACACGCCGCTCATACCCACTTATCTGGACACGAGCAATGTGCGCGCCCAAGTGCGTGAACTCATGATCCAAGGCGGTATTCGGAAAATGGCCGAGGATTTTCTGAAAGAAAATCAATTGGGTGAGTTCTTCGGGATACAAATCCGCAAGACCGATTTTGGCGCCAATGGTGCAGACGAAAAAAGTTTGTACGAGGTGGTAAAAAACAGCGAACAGCGCCGGTTTTTCGTCTGCTCAGACGACAAGGACGTAGAAGCCCTTTTCCTCGGACTGCCCAATGTG
>CANFNE010000040.1 GCA_947448105.1 Burkholderiales bacterium | reverse complement strand
GGGCACAAGGGCGCTACCTTCCTCGCCCAAGGCACGATTTACCCTGATGTGATCGAGAGCGGCGGCGCCAAAAGCAAAAAAGCCGTCACCATCAAAAGCCACCACAACGTGGGTGGCCTGCCCGAACAACTGGGCCTCAAACTGCTCGAACCCCTGCGCGATCTGTTCAAGGACGAAGTGCGCCAACTCGGCGTGGCACTGGGATTGCCGCACGACATGGTCTACCGCCATCCCTTTCCCGGCCCCGGCCTGGGTGTGCGGATTTTGGGCGAGGTCAAAAAAGAGTACGCCGACCTGCTGCGCCGCGCTGATGCGATCTTTATCGAAGAATTGCGCGCCACGCCCTACGTCCCTGCTGCGGGCGAAGTGGCGGGCGCAGGCGGCGTCCCGAAAAACTGGTACGAAGCCACCAGCCAGGCCTTCACCGTGTTCTTGCCGGTAAAAAGCGTGGGCGTGATGGGCGACGGCCGCACCTACGACTACGTGGTGGCCCTGCGCGCGGTGCAAACCAGCGACTTCATGACCGCGGATTGGGCCGAGTTGCCCTATGCGCTGCTGAAAAAAGTGTCGGGCCGCATCATCAACGAGGTGCGTGGCATCAACCGCGTGACCTATGACGTGAGCTCAAAACCCCCGGCGACTATTGAGTGGGAATAGGGGTCCTCCGTATTTTTTGGGATAAGGTTTTTTATGATTGGC
The DNA here is from genome assembly GCA_947448105.1 of Burkholderiales bacterium. Taxonomy (GTDB): domain Bacteria; phylum Pseudomonadota; class Gammaproteobacteria; order Burkholderiales; family Burkholderiaceae_C; genus Allorhodoferax. The sequence goes on along the minus strand of CANFNE010000040.1, from coordinate 12,234 downwards.
TACACCTGCATTGGCACCAACGACAAGCCCCGCGCCATGGCTTTTTACGACCCGTTACTAGGTTTGCTGGGCGCAAAACGTTTTTACGAGACGGAACGTGGCGTGGGCTGGGGAATATCGCCAGACCAGCCCATGTTTGCGGTAAACACGCCGTTTGACGGCGCTGCGGCCACCGTGGGAAATGGGTCCATGGTTGCGCTCTCGGTCCCATCGCAAGCGCATGTTCAGACTATGTACGCCAAGGCGCTCCAACTCGGCGCGCGTGACGAAGGGGCACCGGGCCCCAGAGGAGGCGGCTTCTATGGCGCCTACTTTCGCGACCTCGACGGCAACAAGCTTGCGGTTTTTTGTTATACCGGCAGCTAAGGACTCTTGATGTACTTGCCCGCACAGTTTGACCCCAAAGACGCCCAGGTGGCCGCGCAAGTCATGCGCAGCCACCCCTTTGCCAGCCTGATTTCGGTAGACGAGGGCGGTCTGCCCTTTGTGACGCATTTGCCCCTGCATCTTGAGTCTGCGCCGGGGCAAGATGGCACGCTGGTGCCCCACACCTTGCTCGGCCACTGCGCACGCGCAAACCCGCACTGGAAATACCTGGCCGACAGAGCGCAAGCGGTAGTGACCTTCATGGGTCCGCAGGCCTATATGTCGCCCAAGGTCTACCCCGACCTGGTACGCGTGCCGACCTGGAATTACATCGCCGTGCATTGCACCGTGCAGGCGGAGGTGCTCGATGGCGAAGCCGCCAAAGACGCGCTGCTCAAGCACCTGATCGCCGACCACGAGCCTGCGTACGCCGACCAATGGCGTACGTTGCCGCACGATTACACCGGCAAGATGTTGGGTGCTATCGTTGCTTTTTCATTGAAAATCATAAGCTTGCAGTGCAAAGTTAAAGTGAATCAACACCGCCCAGAAGCGCATGCCCGCATGCTGGAAATCTACGATGCAGGCAGCCCGGACGAACAAGCCCTGGGCCAATGGATGCGCCAAATGGGTTTCGGCGCCTGAACACCGCCGCCTGCGCCATGCCTGAAACTCGGCCTTCTGACGCGCATTGGATGCGCCTGGCGTTGGAGCAAGCGGCGCTGGCCTCCGAAGCCGGCGAAGTGCCGGTGGGCGCGGTGGTGGTCAAAGACGGTGTCTTGATCGCTACCGGCCGCAACGCGCCTATTGGCCAGCACGACCCCACGGCCCACGCCGAAATTGCCGCCTTGCGCGCGGCAGCCCTGGTGTCGGGCAATTACCGACTGGACGGTTGCGAGCTGTTTGTGACCCTGGAGCCGTGCGCCATGTGCAGCGGCGCCATGCTGCACGCGCGGCTCAAGCGGGTGGTGTTTGGTGCGGCGGACCCGCGCACAGGTGCGGCGGGCTCGGTGCTCAATCTTTTTGCCCAGGACGCTCTGAACCACCAAACGCAGGTGCAGGGTGGCGTGCTGGCCGCCGACTGTGCGTCTATGCTGCAAGACTTCTTCAAACCCCGAAGGTTGAACATGAACCCCGTCCGTGACGACGCCCTGCGCACCCCTGACGCCTGCTTTGCCAAGCTGCCGGACTACCCCTGGCCGGCCCATTACCTGAGCGACTTGCCCACGTTGGCCGGTTTGCGCATGCACTACCTGGACGTGGGGCCCGCAGACGCGCACACCACCTACCTGTGTTTGCACGGCAACCCGGCCTGGAGCTACCTGTACCGCAAGATGATTCCCGCTTTTACCGGGGCGGGGCATCGGGTAGTGGCGCCCGATTTGGTCGGCTTTGGCAAGAGCGACAAGCCCAAAAAAGACGGGTTTCATGGCTTTGACTTCCACCGCCAGGTGTTGCTGGAGCTCGTGGAGCGTCTGGACTTGCGCAACGTGGTGCTGGTGGTGCAAGACTGGGGCGGTATTTTGGGCCTGACCCTGCCCATGGACGCGCCCCAGCGCTACCGGGGACTTTTGGTGATGAACACCACGCTGGCCACCGGCGAGTTGCCCTTATCGCCCGGCTTTTTGGCGTGGCGCCAGTGGTGCGACAAAAACCCGGAATTTGACGTGGGTCGCCTGTTTGCCCGGGGCAACCCGCAGATGGCGGAGCCCGAGTGGCGGGCTTACAACGCTCCTTTTCCAGACCGGGGCCACCGCGCTGCGTTGCGCGCTTTTCCGCCCATGGTGCCGGAGTTTGCCGATGCGCCGGGAGCCGAAGTGTCGCGCCGCGCCCAGGCTTTTTGGCAGCACGACTGGGCTGGCCAGACGCTGATGGCCATTGGCCAGCAAGACCCGGTGCTGGGCGAGCCAGTCATGCGCGCTTTGCAAAATCAGATTCGCGGCTGCAGCGAGGTGATGCTGCTGCCCCAAGGCGGCCACTTTGTGCAGGAGCACGGCGAGCCGATTGCGCAGCGGGCGTTGGCGTTTTTTCACCCAACGGCCTGAGCCGAAAATTGGAATCTGAGGCCAATTAACTTCTATGAGCCACATCTACATTTTTTCGCCTTCGGGCGCGGTGCGCGACAAGGCGGCTTTCAAGCGCGGGCTCAAGCACCTGCGTGCGCTAGGCCACGAGGTGGAGGTGGATGCGGACGCCCTGACTAGCCACCTGCGCTTTGCGGGTGACGACGCCACGCGCCTGGCAGCCATTGGCCGGGCTACTGCCAGCGGTGCGGATGTGGCCATGGTCACGCGCGGGGGATATGGGCTCACGCGGCTTTTGCCCGCGCTGCCCTTTGCCGCGATTTCCAAGGCCGTTGAGACGGGTACCCAATTTGTGGGCCTGAGCGATTTCACGGCCTTTGAGCTGGCGGTCATGGCCAAAACCGGCGCTATTACCTGGCAAGGCCCGGCGCTGGGTGAAGACTTTGGCGCGCCCGATGGTCCTGACGACATCATGCAAGCCTGCTTTGACGATTTGCTGCTCGAGCAAGGGGAGGGCGCGGGCTGGCGCCTGCCTGTGTCCGAGGCCGATGCAGCGCTAGAAGTGCACAACGCCAAGCTGTGGGGTGGCAATCTGGCGGTGCTGGTGTCGCTCTTGGGTACGCCGTATTTGCCCAAAGTGAAGGGCGGCGTGCTGTTTCTGGAAGACGTAGGCGAACACCCTTACCGTCTGGAACGCATGCTCACCCAGCTTTTGCACAGCGGCGTGCTGGCGCAGCAAAAAGCGATTGTGCTGGGCCAGTTCACCAACTACAAGCTGGTGCCGCACGACAAGGGATTCAAACTCGCCAGCGTGGTGGCCTGGCTGCGCAGCCAGCTGAAAGTGCCGGTGCTCACTGGCCTTCCGTTCGGCCATGTGCCCACCAAAGTGCTGTTGCCCGTGGGTGCCAAGGTCGATTTGGTCACCCAGGGCCGCGACGCGCTCATGGTCTGGGGCCATATTTAGGGCTTCGGCATCCGCGTGCCCCATGGTGCGGTGGGCGGTTTGGGTCCGCAAGGCCCAGGCCGCGCTTTGCGGCTGGTTAGCAGTGGCTTAGCTTGTGGCTTAGCTGTGGCCCAAGCCGGCCAGGCGACGGTAAATGATGCCTTCGGCCTCACGCATGATGCGGTCGATCAGCTCCTTGACCGTGGGAATGTCGTGGATCAGGCCCGCCACCATGCCGCAAGACCAGGCGCCGGCCTCCATGTCGCCGTTTTGCATGATGCGCGGGTAAACGCCAGCCACCTCGTCAATGATGTCCTCGAACTTGAGATTGGCGCCCAGCGTGCGTTCTTTTTCCAAGAGCCGGTCCACGGCAGCGTTGCGCAGCACGCGCTCGGTGTTGCGCAAGGGGCGCATCACCAGGCGGGTGTCGAGCTCGCTGGCGTCCACGATGGCTTGTTTGACCTTTTCATGCACCGGCGCCTCTTGCGTGGCAATAAAGCGCGTCCCCATATTGATGCCCTCGGCGCCCAGCGCCAGTGCCGCCACCAGCGAGCGCCCGTCGGCCATACCGCCGGAGGCCACAAACGGAATCTTCAGCGACTCGGCCGCGCGCGGCAGCAAGATAAAGTTGGGAATATCGTCCTCGCCCGGGTGGCCGCCGCATTCAAAGCCGTCCACGCTGACGGCGTCGCAGCCAATGGCCTCGGCCTTGAGCGCGTGGCGCACGGAGGTGCATTTGTGGATCACTTTGACGCCGGCCTCGTGCAGCGCGGGCAGCCACTTTTGCGGGTTGTTGCCCGCGGTTTCCACCGCTTTCACGCCGCCTTCGATGATGGCTTTGATGTAGCCGGGATAGTCGGGCGAACTTACGGTGGGCAAAAAGGTCAGGTTCACGCCAAAGGGCTTGTCTGTCATGGCGCGGCAGCGGGCAATCTCGGCGGCCAGCGCCTCGGGCGTGCGCTGGGTCAGTCCCGTAATGATGCCCAGTCCGCCCGCGTTGGATACGGCAGCGGCCAGCTCGGCAAAGCCTACGTAGTGCATTCCGCCCTGAATAATGGGGTGCTGGATGCCGAACATGTCGGTGATCAGGGTTTTCATTGGGGTTCCTCCGTTTGGTTTGGTTTTAAGAAAATTGGACTCAATGACCGACAAAGTGCGGCTTGCGCTTTTCCACAAAGGCGGCAATCCCTTCGGCAAAGTCGGCGCCCAGGGCCGAGGCGACAAAGCTTTCTTGTTCGGCCTGCAGTTGCTCGGCGAGCGTGTGGGTGTGGGATGCGTTGATCAGTTTTTTGGTGCGGCCATAAACGGCGGTTGGGCCTTTGGCCAGGCGCGCTGCCAGGGTTGCCGCAGCCTCTTGCCGCTGCGCCACCGGCACCACCCGGTTGACCAGACCCAGTTGCAAGGCGCGCGCGGCATCAAAACGGTCGCCCAAAAGGGCAATTTCCATCGCGAGCTTGGTGCCCACGGTGCGGGGCAGGGCGAAGGTGGCGCCGCCGTCGGGCGTGGTGCCGATATGGCAATAGGCCAGCGTGAAGTAGCTGTTGTCGGCGGCTACCACCAGGTCGCAGGCACACATGAGTGAAACGCCAAAACCGGCCACCGCCCCTTGCACGCTGGCAATCACCGGCTTGGGCATGCGTTTGAGCCGGGTGATGATGCTGTGTGTTTCGGCGATACCACGCTCAAAACCCAGCTTGCGCGACTGCGCATCGCTCGGGCCGGTACTAAAGCCCTTGATGTCACCCCCAGCCATGAAATGGTCGCCCGCACCTTGGAGCACCACGCAGCGCACGCTGTCGTCGAGTTCCAGACGGGAACTCAGTTCGGCGAGTTCGTGGTTCATATCCCAGGACAGGGCGTTGAGCGCCTCGGGACGGTTGAGAGTGACAGTAGCCACCGCGCCCGCTTGTTCGTAGATGATGGTTTTCATCGTGTTTGTTTCGTGATCAATGAGGTTTATCGGGCCAGCAGCGTCATCAGGCTGCCCAGATGCACCAGCGCCGCAAGTAGCGCAAGAATAAGCGCCACCGATGCCCGCGGGCGCAGGGCAAACCCTATGAAAACTTGCGCTGGAAAAGAAAACGTCACTGCCGTTGCCACGGTCTTGAAGGGATGGGCCAGTTTGAGTCCGGCATCCTGCGATAAACGCATCATGTCGCGGCGACTGCGGTACCGCATGGCGCCCACGATGTGCCAGCCCGGGTCCGGCGGCGTCTGCCATGAGTCCACATACCCACCCACTTTGCGCATGGCCAGCAAAGGATGGCCGCCGTGGCGAAACAGCACAGGCACGAAGCGCCGCCCGTATTCCTGAAAGAGTTCCAGCGCCGATGCGTTGGCACCGGTGTTCGGATGGACGACCGGCTTGGTGTGCAGTCCCACCATATTGCTCATCACAAACTCCTGCCCATCGTCGGCCTCTAAAAATGCACGAACTACGGACGCCTCCGTAGTGCTGGCAGTTGACGAACCCGCGATTTGGGCCATGAATGCGTCAATTTCCTGCGCGGTAAGCGGCCCGCGCCAGTTGTCGTACCACAGCCGAAACACCCCATAAACCAAGATCGCTACCGGCCAAACCCACCACGCGCCCACCATCATGCTCGTCTCCCGTTTGAATTGGCGTGTACGGTGCCGCAATCGGCCGGACTTTGCAAGCGGACGGCTCCCTGTTCTGTAATGTGGGTGACGTTCAGGCTTGCTCCTGGACTGCACTACCATCCAGGCCCTAAGCTAAAGGACGCGTGATGCCATTGAGCCAAGACCAACTTAGCGCCTTGCGCGCCAAATACAGCGGCACCGCCGCCGACATGCACGACCCGCTGTTCAAACAGGTGGCTGACAGCATTTTTTCGGAAGGCGGCACGCGCGCGGCGCCGTATTCAGGCATTCCGACCTTCCTCTCAGCCCCCTCCCGCGCAGTGGACGCCAAGGCGCCCGATTTTGGTGATTTGCAAGTGGCACTCATGGGCGCGCCCATGGACTTGGGCGCCAGCAACCGCCCTGGCGCCCGCTTTGGCCCGCGCGCCGTGCGCACCATTGAGCGCATAGGCCCTTACAACCACGTGCTGCAAGTCGCCCCCGTACACACACTGCGGGTGGCCGACGTGGGCGACGTGCCTTTTCGCAGTCGCTACAGCTTGCCGATGTGCATGGAAGACATAGAGGCCTGGTACCACCGGGTAGTGGACCAGGCGGTGCTGCCACTTACCGTGGGCGGAGACCATTCCATTACTTACCCGATCATGAAAGCAGTAGGGCGCGGCGGGCCTATCGGCATGGTGCATATTGACGCCCATTGCGACACCGGCGGCGAGTTTGACCAGACCCGTTTTCACCATGGCGGCCCGTTTCGTCTGGCGGTGCTCGACGGCGTGCTGGACCCGACGCGCTGCATACAAATCGGTATCCGCGGTTCGTCCGAATACCTGTGGGAGTTTTCCAAAGACGCTGGCATGACCGTGGTACACGCCGAAGAAGTGCAACGCCTGGGTATTGACGAGATCGTCCGCATGGCCCGCGCTGTGGTGGGTGACGGGCCGACCTATGTGACTTTTGACGTAGACGGGCTAGACCCGGCATTCGCCCCAGGCACCGGTACGCCCGAGATCGGCGGCTTAAGCACCCGCGAGGCGCTGGCCATTCTGCACGGACTGAAAGGCCTGAACATTGTGGGCGGCGACGTGGTGGAAGTGGCACCCCAATACGACGCCAGCACCAACACTGCCCAGGCCGGTGCGCAGATGTTGTTTGAGATTTTGAGCCTGATGGCGTTTAGCCCCGCGCTCAAAGCCTAGTTCTTTTTACTGCGCTGCGCCCGGGGGCCGTTGGGTGGCTTCTGCAGTTGCCGCGAGGCAGCGGCAAGGTCATTGGCGTACACCAGCTTATTTGTTAACATAATATACATCGTATGAAGTAATAGAGTGAGGCGTAGGACGCTCCTCTAGGGCTGCTACTTCTCAGCCAATGCCTTGAGGTGTCCGGAAATCGCCGCATAGGCATCCGGCCGCTCACCGCGCTGGGCAAAGTCAAGGGCGCTCAGGCCTGCGGCGTTGCGCAGCGTGGCGTCTGCGCCAGCTTCAAGCAGAAGTTTCACGCCAGCGGTGCTGCCGTACATGGCGGCCATCATCAAGGGCGTGGTCTGGTTCGGGGACTCGGCGTCGATGTACGCGTAATGCGCCAGCAACAAGCGAATCACCGCTTCGTCGCCACCCGTAGCTGCGTAATGCAGCGGCGTCCAGCCGGTCTTGTTGACGTCCGCGTCCAAGGCAATGAGCCTTACACAGGCATCGCGCATACCCGCCAGCGCCGCCAGCATCAAGGCACTTTCGTCTTTGTCGTTGCGAACTTCGGCGCGGATACCGGGCGCTTTGAGTAACAGGCCAATCACCTTGGGCGCCGGCGCGCGGATCGCCTGCATCAAGGCTGGCGATCCACTCGGCCCCACGGTGTTGGCGTCAAAGCCACGCCCAAGCAGTTGGCTGACTTTGGCGTCGTCATCGTGTTCGACAGCCTGGAAGAAATCTTCGTAAGAGCCGGCACGCGCGATTGAAAAACCAATAAAAACAAGGAGATATAAGATATTTCTCAAGTAATTTATCGATTTTTTCATGGCGCAACACCTGCGAACAAGCGGGTGAAATTCGCACTGGTGGCGGCTGCTACTTCTTCCAGGCTGCACCCGCGCAAGGTGGCAATTTGCTGCGCCACGAAGGGCACGTACGAGGGGTTATTCGTCTTGCCACGGTAAGGGATGGGCGCCAAATAGGGGCTATCGGTCTCAATCAGCATGCGCTCCAGCGGCACCCACGCGGCCACCTCGCGCAGGTCTTGGGCGGTCTTGAAGGTCAAAATACCTGAAAACGAGATGTAAAAGCCGGCCTCCAATGCCGCCTGCGCCACCGCCGCCGTTTCGGTAAAACAGTGAAACACGCCGCCAGCCGCGCCTGCGCGGCCGTCCTCGCCCTCTTCTTTCAATATGGCCAGGGTGTCCGCAGATGCGCTGCGGGTGTGTATCACCAAGGGCTTGTTCAGGGCTTGCGCGGCGCGGATATGGGTGCGAAAGCGCTCGCGTTGCCACGCCATGTCCGCCACGCTGCGGCCGTTAAGCCGGTAGTAGTCCAGGCCGGTTTCGCCCACCGCCACCACGCGTGGCAGAACACCGCGCTCCAATAGGTCTTGCAGGCTGGGCTCCGTCACCCCTTCGTTGTCGGGATGTACGCCCACCGTCGCCCAAAAGTTGTCAAACGCCAGCGCCAGCCCGTGCACATCGTCAAACTCCTCCAAGGTCGTACAAATGCACAAGGCGCGGCTGACCTGGGCCTGGGCCATGGCCTGGCGAATTTCGGGCAACGACCCTTTGAGCTCCGGGAAATTCAGATGGCAGTGGGAATCGGTAAACATGGATACTGTGGCGCCTCATATGGTCTGGTTAGGGCGCTCTGACTGCAACAGCGGGCCTAGCAGGGCTTCGATCTTGCGTTTCACGGCAGCCGCGTTTGCGTCACTCGGAAAGCGGATGCCGACGCCTTGGGCGCGCCCGGACTGGGTGTTGGCCGGGGTGATCCAGGCGACGATGCCAGCAATCGCGTAGCGCTGGGGATCGTCGGGCAGGGTTAACAACACGTACAACTCATCCCCCAAGGCATATTCGCGGCTCGTGACGCTAAAAATCCCTCCGTCCTTAAACGCGGAAATGTAGGCGCTGTATACCGCAGCGCGGTCCTTGAGCGTGAGCTGCATCACGCTCGGCCGCAGTACGGAGGTATTCAATACCGAATCGGTCCAACCCGGCGTTGGGTTGGATGGGCTGGGGTTGGCACTGGTATTCATGGGTGGGGCCTTCAGAAAAAACTATTCAGCGTACTTCTGCCAACACCTGCTGCGCCTGGCTGACCAGAGATTCCAGCAGCAAGCCAGCGTTGTAGGGGTGCGCAATCGTGCGCTGCTGGGTGCTCAGGGCCCGGCTCCATTGCGTGAGCGCCGCAAGCCCCGGACCGGACACCAAGTCCTGTGCCGCAAAAAACCGGGGCGCCGCGCCCACACGCAGCGCCATCAAGTCGTGGCAAAGCTTTTGCAATGTGGCCAGGAGTTCGGCCGGGCTCCAGTCGCGCACCAGGGCCAGGTCGCCACGTGCCATGGCTTTGGAAAAGCCGGACCACACCGCCGGATCCAGCCCCGAACGGGCGAACGCCAGCGCATCCTGGGGCCGCCCGCCGGTCGCCAGCAGCGCTTGCCCGGCCAGCCGCGCGTCAACGCCCTGGCTTTGCAACCATTGCCCGCTGGTGGCGGCGTCGGGCCAGCGCATGGTGTGGCCCAGGCAGCGGCTGCGGATGGTGGGCAAGAGCTGGTGGGCCGATTCGCTGGCCAGCACAAATTTGACATCGCCCGGCGGTTCTTCCAGCGTCTTGAGCAAGGCATTAGCGGTAACGTTGTTCATGTCCTCGGCCGGGAACACCAGCACCGCCTTGCCCCGGCCCCGCGCGCTGGTGCGCTGCGAAAACTCGACCGCGTCACGCATGGCGTCCACGCGGATTTCCTTGCTGGGCTTGCGCTTTTTGTCGTCGATCTCGGCTTGGGCACGTTCGCTCAGCGGCCAGCCCAGGCTGACCATCCAGGTCTCGGGCATCAAGACGCACAGATCAGCATGGGTGCGCACCTCGATGGCGTGGCAGCTGCCGCAGTGGCCGCAAGCTCCGGCGGCACTCGGCTGCTCGCACAGCCAGGCGCGCACCAGCTCCAGCGCCAGGTCGTACTGGCCCAGGCCAGACGGGCCCATTAACAACCAGGCGTGGCCGCGCTGGGCAAGCAATTCCGCGGTTTGCGCTGCGATCCAGGGCGCCAGTGCGGGGGCGTCGGTCGCTGCAGGTGCCGCGCTCATGGCAACAAGCCTTTGGCGCGCAAGGCGGCCAGCACTTCGAGCCACACGCCGTCGGCGCTCTGGTTGGCGTCGATGCGGGCAAAGCGCGCCGGGTCTTCGCGCAGGCGGCGGGCATAGCCTGCGGACACTTTTTCAAAAAAAGCGGCTGGCTGCGCCTCAAACTTGTCGGGCACCCGGGCACCTGCCAAGCGCTGCGCCGCCACGGTGGCTGGCAAGTCAAACCACAGCGTCAAGTGGGGTTGCAGCAGCTTGGGCGCGGGGCCGTTGGCCAAAGCGGCAGCGCTTGGCCCTTGCACCCAGCGCTCCAGGGTGTGCAGCACGTCCCAGTCAAATTCGCGCCCTGCACCTTGGTAAGCAAAGGTGGCGTCCGAAAAACGGTCGCACACCACCACGCGGCCCTGGGCCAGGGCGGGCGCAATCACGCGGCCAATATGGTCGCGCCGCGCGGCAAACACCAAGAGCGATTCGGTCAGCGCGTCCATCGGCTCATTGAGCACCATGGCGCGCAAGGTCTCGGCCAGCGGCGTACCGCCGGGCTCTCGGGTCAGGGTGACCGCCCTGCCCTGCGCCTCAAAAGCCTGTGCCAAAGCCGCAATGTGGGTGGACTTGCCAGCGCCGTCTATGCCTTCAAAGCTGATGAATAAACCGTTCATATTTCTCTTTGTACTGCTTGCCAGCGCCTATTTTCCGCGCTGGAACTGGTTGACCGCACGGTTGTGTGCGTCCAGCGTGTCGCTAAACACGCTGCTTCCATCGCCCCGGGCCACAAAATACAGCGCCCGACTGGACGCCGGGTGCACCGCCGCGTGCAAGGCCTGGCGCCCGGGCATGGCAATCGGCGTGGGCGGCAGTCCGGTGCGGGTGTAGGTATTAAAAGGCGTGTCGGCCAGCAAATCGGCGCGGCGCAAGTTGCCATCAAAGGCCGTGCCCAAGCCGTAAATCACACTCGGGTCGGTTTGCAGGCGCATGCCGATGAGCAAGCGGTTGTTGAAAACCGCAGAAATTTGCGGCTGGTCGCTGGTGCGACCCGTCTCTTTTTCGATGATGCTGGCCAAGGTCAGCGCCTGGTCGGGGTTTTGCAGGGGTACCAGAGGGTTGCGCTGCGCCCACACGGTCGCCAGGCGCGCGTCCATGGCCCGCAGCGCGCGTTGCAGCACCGCCAGATCGCTGGCGCCTTTGGAATAGGTATAGGTGTCTGGAAAAAACCGCCCCTCAGGCGCCACGCCGGGGCGACCGAGCTGAAGCATAAGCTGGGCGTCGTTCAGGGCGGCGGTGTCGGGCCTGAGGTTTTCAGCCCGCTTCAGCGCGTCGCGCACTTGCCTAAAGTTCCAGCCTTCGACCAGGGTCACACTGCGCGAAGCCTCGTCGCCCAACACTATTTTTTGCAGCAGGCTGCGCGGGCTGACATCGCCCTGCAGCTCGTAGCTGCCGGCCCGAATCTGGCGTGCCTGGCCTGACAGGCGAAACCACGCGTACAGCAGCGACGGCGGCACGTCCACGCCCGAACGCGCGACCACCGTCGCCACCTCGCGCGGGCTGGTGCCGGGCTCAATCGACAGATCCACCATGGGCGCGTTCAGGCGCAGTGGCGCGTTCACCCACCAGTAGGTGATGGCAGCGCCCAACAATGCCGAAGCCACGACAAGACCCAGCGCGCGCCGCAACAATCGACCTCCCCATGAACGCACGTTTTTCATGCTCCTCGATGCTTCAAAAAAAGTCCATCATAAAGCGCCCACGTACCGGGCGAAATCTGGCCCGGGGCACTGCGTGTGCCCGAGCGCAAGCCAGCAGCGTTAGACTGCGGGCCGACGTCTTTCCCGCAGCCCAAGCGCCCATGCGCACCCTTTCCATGAAAAAAAACAAAGCAGCCCATCCCGCCAGCATGAAACACAGCGCCAGCATCTGGGACGGCGAAGTCGGTAATTCGCGCTGCATTGATGTAGTGCACTGGGAAGGCGACATCACGCCCGAAGAACTGGCCCATGTCGCCAGCCAAATCTCGCCGGTCTGGGAAATGG
>CANFNE010000039.1 GCA_947448105.1 Burkholderiales bacterium | reverse complement strand
CGCTGGCCGCGCAGTTTGACGACGGCGCCTTTGCCACGATTTACCTCAGCCCGCGCGACTACCACCGCATCCACATGCCTTGCGATGGACGCCTGACCCGCATGATTTATGTGCCGGGCGATTTGTTTTCGGTCAACCCCACCACGGCGCGCGGCGTGCCCGGGCTGTTTGCGCGCAACGAGCGTGTCGTGTGCGTGTTTGACACCGACTTTGGTCCCATGGTGCTCACGCTGGTGGGCGCCACCATCGTCGGCAGCATGGCCACGGTGTGGCACGGTGTGGTGAACCCGCCGCGCCTGCCGCAAGTCACCGAGTGGCGTTACGACGAAGGGGCTGTGACCCTGCGCCAGGGCGAGGAAATGGGGCGCTTTTTGCTGGGATCGACCGTGGTGCTGCTGTGGCCGCGCGCCACACTGGATTGGAACCCGGCTTGGCAAGCTGGCGCGCCGGTGCGCTTGGGTGAGGCAATGGGGCAGCGCGCCGCAGCCTGAAAGGCGATCTAAACCGCAGGCGCCCCGGGCACGGCGCACGACGAATCGGTAAACCCGGCCTTTACGCCGGCGTTTTTGACCTGCACGATCTCGGCCAGGATGGACACCGCAATCTCGGCCGGGGTTTTGGCGCCCAGGCGCAATCCCACCGGGCCGTGCAGGCGGTCGAGTTCGGCCTCGGTCATGTCAAAGTGTTCGGCCAGGCGCTGCTTGCGCGCCGCTTGCGTGCGGCCCGAGCCCAGTGCGCCCACATAAAAGGCTTCGGACTTGAGCGCCTCCAAGAGGGCCATGTCGTCGAGCTTGGGGTCATGCGTGAGCGCCACGATGGCGGTGTGCGGGTCGGGCAGCATGTCGCGCACCACATCGTCGGGCATGCCCAAGAGGCGCTGCACGACGCGCAAATCCAGGGTGGCGGCGTAGTCTTCACGCGGGTCGCACACCAGCACTTCAAAGTCCAGCATGCCTGCCATCTGCGCCACGGCCTGCGAAAGCTGGCCCGCGCCAATCAAGAGCAGGCGCCACTTGGGGCCGAACACCGTGGTCAGCGTCTGGCCGTCGTAGGCGATCTCTTGGCCGCGCTGTGCGCCACCCAGCGTCACCGCGCCGGTGGACATGCTTAGGCTGCGCGACACCAACTGGTGGGCGGCGGTACGCGCCAGCAAGTCACTAATCCAGTGCACGTCTTGCAAAGGCTCGTGCACCAGGCGAAGGGTGCCGCCGCAGGGCAGGCCGAAGCGGGCGGCTTCTTCTTTGCTTACGCCATACACGATTTCACTGGGCAGGGTGTGCGACTGGGCCGGAGCCGCTGTGGTGGCCGAATGCGCCACCAAGCTGGCAAACGCCGCCTTGGTGCGGGCGATCAGGTCGTCTTCCACGCAGCCGCCTGAGACCGAGCCGCTGACCAGGCCGTCGTCGCGCACGGCCAAGAGTGCGCCGGGCGGGCGCGGCGCGCTGCCCCAGGTTTGCACCACGGTGACCAGGGTGACGGCGTGGCCGGCCGTACGCCAGGCCAGCGCGTCTGACAAGACCCGGATATCCAAACTGTCCATTAAACGTCCTCGGCAGGATGGCGATTGCGCAGCGCAAAAAACGTGCGGTACAGGGCGACACTGGCAACCATGCCCCAGGTCATGCCCACAAACATGCCGCCAAGCATACCCGGCAGGCTGGACGCACCCGCAGCCACTTGCCAGCGCACCAGCCACAGTGCGCCGGCCGTCATGCCCAGCAGCATCCAGGCTGAGCACAGCAGGTTTTGCGTGAGCAAGGAACACAAATAGCGACCGCAGTGCTGGCGCAGCAAACGCAGGCTGGGTATGGCCAACAGACCCCCCGTGAGCATGCCCGCGTGCATCGCCGGCAAAAAGGCGATGTGCAGTTCAAGGCTCTCTAAAAATCCCATGCGCACCGACTGGCTGCACAAACTCTCCAGCCGTGCCGGGCCGCCCAGCAGCAAATCCACGCCCAAGCCCAGGAGCATGCCGCCAAAACCCAGGGACAACATGATGTAAGGCGGCGACAGCCCCGCGCGCTGGGGACGCACCCAGCTCAGCGCCGCGCAGCCCAGCGCCACCAGCAGAAGCGACAGTGCGATGACGGCGCCATAGGAAGTAGCCGCCGCGTTGCCGCGCGCGCCCAAGCCCCAGAGCGTGGCAGCCACCGCAAGCAATAAAAGAGACGGTGTAATGGCCGCCGAGCCGACGCTGCGGGCCAGCCAGTGGGGCGCGTTCGGTGGGGCTCTCATGGCAGAACGCTGGCCGGAAGGGGCAGGCACATCATTTGCACAAACCAAGGGTAAACCCGGTGGTCGAGGTGCCGCGAGTCTGCAAAAGTCCAGACTCCCATTTTTTCATTGCTAACATAAATCGCGTTTTTCACGGCCAATAAGTGGATAAAACGCACTTTAACCAGCGCGGCTGGTTTGCGCATCTGCTGGTGAACGAAGCGCGCAAAGTTTGCACGAATCTCCGTATGGCGGCATGAGACATGCACCCACGCCAGGCTGCCCACACCCACTACCATCTCGAACCTATGACAAAAGCCTGCCCCTTCCCTTCCGCTGAGGCCGCCAGCACCACCGGCCCCAATTCCTGGCTTTATTTGCTGGAGCGCTTTGACGTGGGAGTGGTGCACTTGGACCCGGCTCTCCATGTGGTGGGCATGAACGACTACGCCCGGCGCAGCCTGCCGGTGGGCGACAAGCTGCCCTTTGGCAAGATCGTCACCGACTTCCATCCCGACGCGGCCAAAGCCAAGGTCAAATTTTTACTTGGCCAGGCCGAATGCCCGGTCAACAACGCGCCGCCCATGGCCATGATGATCAATATCCCTGAGCGCGTGCTCTTGATCAAAGTCTCCAAGATCGGCGATATGCAGGGCGCCACCACCGGTTACACGCTGGTGTTCTATGACATCACCGAGGTGGTCAGCAAAGAAGGCAGTGCCGACGCCAAGCGCAAGAGCGCTGACGCGGGGGAAAAGCGCCAGCTGCGCAAAATTCCCACCATCAAGCAAAACCGCGTGATGCTGGTGGACGTGCCCAGCGTGTCCTTCATCCGTTCCGAAGGCCACTACACCTGGGTGCACACGGCCCAAGGCGGCCAGTTCTGCAACATCACCATTGGCGACCTGGAAAGCCGGCTCGACCCCCACCTGTTCTTGCGGGTGCACCGCAGCTACATCGTCAACCTGGCGCAGGTTGACGAGATCGTGCGCGACGACGGCCGCATGTCGCTGCGCATGATGGGCTCCACGCCGGTAGAAATTCCGGTGTCGCGCGCGAGCATGTCCAAGTTGCTGGACCAACTCGGCCTGACTGACGCGGTGCCGGTCAAAAACTAGGGGGCGCCATTTTTCGTGCAACGGCGTTGCCGTTCGTGCGAAATAAGAACCGGTTGATTTTTTACCTTGCCCAAGGCGCAAAGCCCTCGCTAGAGTCGCTGCTGGCGTTTTTTGAGCGTCTTCCAAAAAGTAAAGGAGATACCGTGATTCCACCGGCATTTGATTACCACGCGCCGCATACCGTGGCCGAAGCGATCGCCCTGTTGTCCTCGCTGGGCGACGACGCGAAACTGCTCGCAGGCGGCCACAGCCTCTTGCCCATGATGAAGCTGCGCTTTGCCCAGCCCGGCACACTGATTGACATCAACCGCATCCCCGAGTTGCGCGGCATCAGCGAACAAGGCGGCGTGATCCGCATTGGCGCGATGACCTCGGAAAACGAACTCATCGCCTCGCCCCTGCTGCAAGCCAAGCTGCCCTTGCTGGTCGAAGCGGCACTCTTGATTGCCGACCCCCAGGTGCGCAACCGCGGCACGATTGGCGGCGACATCGCCCACGGCGACCCCGGCAACGACCACCCCGCTATTTCTATGGCACTGGACGCGACCTTTGTGTTGCAAGGCCCCCAGGGCGAGCGCCAGGTCAAGGCGGTGGATTTTTTCCACGGCACCTACATGACGGCGCTGGCCGAAGACGAGATCCTGACGGCCATCCTGATCGCGCCTTTTGCTGCAGGCACCGGCTACGCCTACCAAAAACTCAAGCGCAAGACTGGCGACTGGGCCACGGCCGGCGCTGCCGTGGTGCTGCGCATGTCCGGTGGCGTGGTCAGCCACGCCAGCATTGGCCTGACCAATGTGGCGTCCACCGCGCTGCGCGCCAGCGAGGCTGAAGCAGCCCTGATCGGCAAGCCTCTGACGGACGCCAGCATTGACGCGGCCGTTCACGCGGTGCGCGCTGTTTGCGACCCCGCAGAAGACCTGCGCGGCGACGTCGAATACAAAACCGCCATGGCCGGGGAAATGACCCGCCGCGCCATCCGCGCTGCTGCAGCCCGCTGCGCCTAAAGCCCCACAAGGAGACTCCCATGAGCAAAAAAATCGTTTCCATGCAGCTCAACGGCAAGGCCGTCGAAGAAGCTGTCGAGCCGCGCACCCTGTTGATCCATTTCCTGCGGGAAAAGATGAACCTCACCGGTGCCCACATCGGCTGCGAGACCAGCCACTGCGGCGCGTGCACCGTGGACATTGACGGCCAATCCGTCAAATCGTGCACCCATCTGGCGGTGCAGTGCGAGGGCAGCGATGTCAAAACCGTCGAAGGCCTGGCCAACGCCGGTGTGCTGCACGCAGTGCAAGAGGGCTTTTACAAAGAGCACGGCTTGCAATGCGGCTTTTGCACCCCCGGCATGCTGATGCGCGCCTACCGCTTTTTGCAAGACAACCCCAACCCGACCGAACAGGAAGTGCGCGTGGGCATGTCGGGCAATCTGTGCCGCTGCACGGGCTACCAGAACATCGTCAAAGCCGTGCTCCACGCTGCTGCGACCCTCCAACAACAAGCCGTTGCCGCCTAAGCGCAACCCCAGGAGAACTTTATGAACGCACCACTGAGTGACCGCGAAAAAGCCCTGATGGGCATGGGCGAATCGCGCCTGCGCAAAGAAGATGCCCGCTTCATCCAGGGCAAAGGCAACTATGTCGACGACATCAAGATGCCCAATATGGTCCATATGGACATCGTGCGCTCCAGCGTGGCGCACGCCCGCATCAAGCGCATCAACAAAGAAGCCGCGCTGAAGATTCCCGGCGTGATCGCCGTTTTGACGGCAGACGATTTGAAGCCCCTCAAGCTGCACTGGATGCCCACGCTTGCGGGTGACGTGGCTGCCGTGCTGGCCGACGAAAAAGTCCACTTCCAAATGCAGGAAGTCGCCATCGTGATTGCCGAAGACCGCTACTCGGCAGCCGACGGCGTGGAAGCCGTGGAAGTGGAATACGAAGAGCTGCCGGTGGTGATCGACCCGTTTGAAGCCCTCAAGCCCGACGCTCCCGTGCTGCGCGAAGACCTGGCCGGTAAAACCGAAGGCGCGCACGGCAAGCGTTACCACCACAACCACATCTTCACCTGGGACGCAGGCAACAAAGAAACCACCGACGCGGCTTTTGCCAGCGCACCGGTCACCGTCAAGCAAGACATGCACTACCCGCGCGTGCACCCCTGCCCCCTGGAGACCTGCGGCGCCGTGGCCTCGTGTGACCCGATCCGTGGCGAACTGACGACCTACATCACCAGCCAGGCGCCCCACGTGGTGCGCACCGTGGTGTCCATGCTCTCGGGTATTCCTGAGTCCAAAGTACGCATCATCTCGCCCGATATCGGCGGCGGCTTTGGCAACAAGGTCGGCATTTACCCCGGCTATGTGTGCGCCATCGTGTCGTCCATCGTGCTGGGTCGCCCGGTGAAATGGGTGGAAGACCGCATCGAAAACCTGTCCTCCACCGCCTTTGCCCGCGACTACCACATGACCGGCGAACTCGCCGCCACCGCCGACGGCAAAATTTTGGCACTGCGCACCAATGTGATCGCCGACCACGGCGCCTTTGACGCCTGCGCCGACCCCACCAAGTTCCCCGCCGGCATGTTCCACATCGTCTCGGGCAGCTACGACATTCCTACCGCCTACTGCAAGGTCGATGGCGTGTACACCAACAAGGCGCCCGGTGGCGTGGCGTACCGCTGCTCTTTCCGCGTGACCGAAGCGGTTTACCTGGTCGAGCGCATGGTCGACGTGCTGGCCCAAAAGCTGGGCATGGACAAAGCCGAGATCCGCGCCAAGAACTTCATCAAGCGCGAACAGTTCCCCTACACCTCGGCATTTGGCTTTGAATACGACTCGGGCGACTACCAAACCGCGCTGGACAAAGTGCTCACTGCGGTGGACTACAAAGGCCTGCGCGCCGAACAAGCCGCCAAGCGCGCCGACCCGAACTGCCCGACCCTGATGGGCATTGGCCTGGTCACCTTCACGGAAGTGGTGGGTGCCGGACCCAGCAAGATTTGCGACATTTTGGGTGTCGGCATGTTTGACTCCTGCGAAATCCGCGTGCACCCCACGGGCAGCGCGATTGCCCGCATGGGCACCATCTCGCAAGGCCAGGGCCACCAGACCACCTATGCGCAAATCATCGCCACCGAGCTGGGTATTCCGTCCGAAGTGATCCAGGTTGAAGAAGGCGACACCAACACCGCACCTTACGGTCTGGGCACCTATGGCTCACGCTCCACCCCGGTGGCCGGCGCCGCCATTGCCATGGCCGCGCGCAAAATCCACGCCAAGGCCAAGAAAATCGCCGCCCACCTGATGGAGGTCAGCGAAGCCGATCTGGAATGGGAAATCGACCGTTTCAAAGTGCGTGGCGACGACGCCAAGTTCAAAACCATGGCAGAAATCGCCTGGGCGTCCTACAACAGCCCCCCGCCCGGCCTGGAGCCAGGCCTGGAAGCCGTGCACTACTACGACCCACCGAACTTCACCTTCCCCTTTGGTATTTACCTCTGTGTGGTGGACATCGACAAGGGAACGGGCGAGACCAAAATCCGCCGCTTCTATGCGCTGGACGACTGCGGCACCCGCATCAACCCGATGATCATCGAAGGCCAAATCCATGGCGGCTTGACCGAAGGTTTTGCGGTGGCCATGGGCCAGCTGCTGTCGTTTGACAAACAAGGCAACATCCAGGGCAATACGCTGATGGACTATTTCTTGCCCACCGCCGTGGAAACACCGCACTGGGAAACCGACCACACGGTTACCCCGTCGCCACACCATCCCATCGGTGCCAAGGGCGTGGCCGAGTCACCGCACGTGGGCAGCATTCCGACCTTTACCAGCGCCATGGTGGACGCGTTCGCCCACCTGGGTGTGACGCACTTCAACATGCCCCACTCGGCCTACCGCGTGTGGCAGCAGCTCAAGGCTGCGGGTATCGCAAGCTAAGTTTTCAGTCCCTGTGAGGGCGGATGCGGTGCGCTGCATCCGCCCCTGTTTTTTTTAGAGAGTTCCCATGGAAGTAGTTTTAGACAAGCAGTACCCGGTGTCCGCCGGGGTAGATGCCGCATGGACCGTGCTGGCCAATATGAACGAGCTGGCCACCTGCATGCCCGGCGCACAAATCACTTCCGAGATTGACGCCACCCACTTCACCGGCAGCGTACGCGTCAAGGTCGGCCCGGCCGTCGCCGCCTTTGCCGGCACGATTGAGATTTTGGCGCTCGACCCCGCCACCCGCACCCTCAAAATGATGGGCAAAGGCGCCGACAAAGGCGGCTCGTCTGCGTCGATGGAGCTCACCGCCAACCTGGTCGCCATTGACGCCACCAGCTGCACGCTGGTGGGCCACGCCGAAGTGATTGTCAACGGCAAGTTCGCCCAATTTGGCGGGCGCATGATGGGCTCGGTGTCGGACATGATCCTGGCGCAATTTGCCGACGTGTTCTCCCAAAAAGCGGCGGTGGTGCAAGCAAGCCTTGCGCCCGCTACCAGCGCTGCAGCCGCGCCGGGAGAGAGCGCCGCGCCGGTGGCCGCCCCCGTGCCAGCCGCACCCGTCGTGGCCCAAGAGTTCAACGCCCTGGGCCTGGTCTGGGCGCTGGTCAAAGACTTCTTTGCCAAGCTGTTTGGCAGCAAGCGCTAACAAGCAGCCCGCGCACATGAGCACCTCCACTGACATGGGCTCGCCCCAAGGCCTGCGCGAGCGCCTGTTCACCGCGGGCTACATTGCCGACGAAGACCTCGCCAGCCTGGTTTGGATGGGTCTTTCGCTGGAGCGCCCGCTGCTGTTAGAGGGCGAAGCCGGTGTGGGCAAAACCGCGATTGCCAGCGCCTGCGCCCGTGCGTTGGGCCGGCCCTTGCTGCGCCTGCAATGCTATGAAGGCCTGGACCTGAGCCAGGCGGTCTACGAGTGGAACTACAGCCGCCAGCTGCTCGAAATCCGCATGACCGAAGCGGGCCAAGGCGACCGATCCGCGCTGCGCGACAACCTGTTTTCTGAGGCCTTTTTGCTGGAGCGCCCGCTTTTGCAGGCCATCCGCTCGCCCACACCCTGCGTGCTGCTGATCGACGAGATTGACCGCGCCGATGAGGCTTTTGAAGCCTTTTTGCTGGAAATGCTGTCCGAGTACCAGATCAGCGTGCCGGAAATCGGCACCCTGCGCGCCATCAGCAAGCCCTTGGTGATATTGACCAGCAACGGCACGCGCGATTTGTCGGACGCGCTGCGTCGGCGCTGCCTGTTTCACTTTGTGGACTTTCCGACCCTGGCGCGCGAGACGCAAATCGTGCGCACCCTGGTGCCCGAGGCCGCCAGCCGCCTGGTCGAAGAGTGCGTGGCCTTTGTGCAGCGCCTGCGCAAGGAAGACCTGGACAAAACCCCGGGTGTGGCCGAAACCCTGGACTGGGTGCGCGTGCTGTTCAAGCTCGGCCACAGCGAGCTGCCGATCGACCCGCAGCTGCTCATGCCCTCGCTGGCGGCGCTGCTCAAAACCCGCAACGACCGCTGGCAGGTCACGGCCGAGCGCGTGGGCAAGCTCATGGACGGCCCGCGCATGGGCCAAGACGCGGGCGTTGCCGCCGCCCTGAAATAGGCGCATGTCCGCCGACACCGCGTCTGCCGCCCTCGCTGCGGGGGCATCCACGCCCGCATTGGCGCCCCCGTTGGTGCCTCTACCGGCGCCTTCTGCGCGGCTGCCGCCCGCCAGCGACCCGCGCGCGCAGCTCGGCGAATTTGCCCATTACCTGCGCCAGCATGGCTTTGCCCTGGGCTACGCCGAAGTCGAACTCATGGTGCAAGCCGCAGCGGCCCTGCCGCTGGCGCAGTGGCCCCGCACCCAGGCGCTGTGGCGCGGCATTGCCAGCGGCAGCCAGACCCAGTGGCGCAAATACCCGGACCTGCACCAGGCCTTCTGGTTCCCGCACAAGGTCAAAGGCAGCACCCGCACCTCGGGCCTGACCCAGCGCGCGCGCACCCTGCCCGAGCTGGTGCAGCAAATGCACCAGGACATGGCCCAGCAAAACGGCAACAGCGCGCCCGGCCAAGCCCGCCCCACCGTGGGCCAGGCTGACGACACTGCGGGGGGGGCGCTGGAAGAAGCCGGTGGCGAACGCGCCCAGGGCGGCGCCAGCAGCACCGCGCCGCTGGACCAGCGCGACTTTGCCGAGTGGATGCCCGGTGACATGGACCGCTTTGAGCCCCTGGTCGAAGCCCTCAAAAAACGCCTGCGCGCCCAGCTGCTGCGCCGCTTTCAACCTACCAGCGACCGGGGCACGGTGCACCTGCGCCGTTCGCTGCGTGGTGCGCTGGCCAGCGGGGGCGAGGTCGTCAAACTCGCACGCGTTCAGCGCCAGCGCCGCCAGCCGCGCGTGGTGGTGCTGGTGGACGTGAGCCGCTCCATGGAGGTGCATGCCCAGTTTTACCTGCGCCTGTCCCGCGCTTTTGTGGAGGTGATGGACGCGCGCGCCCTGGTGTTTCACACCAGCGTGGCCGATGTCACGCCGCTCATGAAACGGCGCAGCGCGCGGGTGCAGGAAAAGGTCAACGCCGTCACCTTCGGCTTTGGCGGCGGCACCCGCATTGCCAGTTGCCTGCAAGAAGCACTGCGCCTGCACCTGGACCGCCGCTGGCTGCAGCGCGGCGATCTGTTCATGGTGTTTAGCGACGGCTACGACACCGACCCGCCCGAGGACCTGGGCGCCGTGCTGGCCCAGGTGCGTGCGCGCGGCGCCCGCGTGTGCTGGCTGCACCCCACGGTGCAGGCGCCGCAGTCGGAGGCGCTGCTGCGCGCAGCCGCGCAGGTGAACCGATTCATGCCGGCCCATAATTTGGCCAGCCTGGCGCGCCTTCCCGATTTGCTGCGCAGCGCCTGAACCCCTTTTACTTTCAACCAATCACAGGAACATAGCCATGGGATGCTTACTCAAACAAGGCGGCGGTTTGTACGCCCGCCTGCGCGTGGGCGCCGTGCTCTTGGCTGCGGGCACGGGCAGCCGCATGGGCGGCGTGGCCAAGTCGCTGATCCGCCTGCAAGGCGTGCCGCTGATCAACCGCCAGCTCATCGCCCTGAGTGGCGCGGGCGTGGACGAGGTGGTGGTGGTCACCGGCTTTGCCCGTGACGCAGTGGAAGCCAGCGTGGCGTCCTTCCCCGTGACCCTGGCGCACAACGCCGACTACGCGCTGGGCCAGCAAAGCTCGGTGCGCGTGGGCTTGCAGGCGCTGCGCGGCAACTTTGACGCGGTGCTGGTGGTGCTGGCGGATCAGCCGCTCTTGGGCGCGGCCGACCTGACCGAGCTGATTGCCGCGTTCAAAAAGCGCCCCGCCGGTCACGTGGTGGTGCCGGTGGTGGACGGCCAGCGCGGCAACCCCCTCGTGATGGACGAGGTGGCACTGGCCGATATTTTGGCCAGCGACACCAACCTGGGCTGCCGCCATCTGGTGGAGCGCCAGCCCGCGCTGGTGCATGTGCACACCAGCGCCAACACCCGCTTTGTTACCGACCTGGACACCCTGGCCGACGTGCAGGCCCTGGCCCAGCGCACCGGCTGGCGGCTTGATCTGCCCGCTGCACACAGCGTAAGCGCATGAGCGCGCCGCTGTTTGCGCCCAACAGTGCGCACTGGCCGGTGCCCATGGCGGTGCACCGCCTGGAAGGTGCACAGGCGGTAAACGAGGTGCTTGCGCGCATCTTCAGCGTCATGCGCGCCACCGATATGGCCCAGCACCCTGAGCGCGCAGGCAGCTTTTACGCAAGCGCCGACGACTTGCTGCAGCGCGTGGACGTGCCCGAATTCCACACGCTGGTGAAATTCATCGCCCAATCCTTGCAAGCCACGGCCAAACAGGCCAACGCCGGGGTCTGGCCCAGCGGGCGCCACGGCCTGCAGCTCGAGCTGGTGGGCCTGTGGTTTCAGATCCAGAACGGCGCGGCCTTTCATGACGTGCACACCCACGGCAACTGCTCCTGGTCGGGGGTGTACTACGTGCAAATCGACCCGGTGGCAGAGCGCCAGCGCGAACCGCAGTGGGGCGCGCTCAACGGCGCCACGCGCTTTTACAGCCCGATGTTCCCGCTCCTGGGCGGCGCCTACATGGACATGGGCAACGCCTATTTGCAAAACGCCACGCTGGACGTGACGCCACACGAGGGCGATCTGGTGCTGTTCCCTTCCTTTTTGCCGCACAAGGCGCTGCCCTATGTAGGCACCCAGGACCGCATCGTGGTGTCCTTCAACGCGCAGATTCGCGCGCCGCAGGGCGACCAGATTTACCGCTACGCCGGGACTTGAGGCGGGTTCGCGTCCAAACGCATCACCCCTTCGCCTTTTCAGACCGCCACGCCTTTGACGTAACTCTGGTAGACGCGTGTGCTGCCACCCGGCAGCACCAGCAGCACATCAAACGGGTCTTTGCGGCCTTGGTAGACGGCGCCGTCCATACCGGGTGAACCCACGGGCATGCCGGGCACGGCCAAGCCCACGGCCTGGGGTTTTTCGCGCAGCAGGCGTTGCACGTCTTTGGCCGGTACATGGCCCTCCAACGCGTAGCCGCCCACACTCGCGGTGTGGCATGAGCCTAAGGCGGTGGGAATGCCCAGGCGCTTGCGCGCCGCCGCGTTGCCACTGCCATTCACACGCACCGCAAAACCCGACTTTTCCATGTGCAAAACCCAGTCTTCACAACAGCCGCAGGACGGGTCTTTCCAGACCTCGACCTGGGGTTGAGGGGGCGCGGCCTGCGCCGCAGCCACGGCAGCGGCCAGCGGCAGCAGCGCGATGCGCTGCAAACTCGCGCGCCGGGTCAGTGTCTTAGTGCGCATGGGCGTCCCCCGCTTGGGCGGCCTTGGCGGCAATGACTTGCACCCGGCCTTTCATCCCCGCCTCAAAGTGGCCGGGCTGCAGGCAGGCAAAGTCCACCACACCGGCCTGGCTGAACTTCCACAAGAGCGCGCCCGACTGGCCGCCGGCCAGCGTCAGCATCTGGGGCTCGGGATGTGCCATGGCCGGTGACTTTTTCATTATCTCGGCGTGGGCCTTGAGGTCTTTTTCGCTACCCAGCACGATTTCATGCCGGAGCTGACCCGTATTTTTGACGACGATGCGCAACGTCTCGCCCTGCCTGACCGACAGCGTAGAGGGCACAAACTGCATGCTGTCGCGCATTTCCACCTGCACCGTGCGCATGGCTTGGCTGGCCTGACCGGGCTCGCCGATGGATGCGGTGGACTTTTCGTGGTGGTGGGCCTCGGCGCCGCCGGTGGCAAAGGCGGGCGACGCGGCCAGGAGCGTGGCACTGGCCAAGGCCAGCAAGGTGTTTTGGATTTTCACAGGGCTTTCCTCAGCGTGGGAGAGTTTGAAATCCAGGCGGGCGAATTTGTGCGCTTGCCGCTGCTACGCCGCGCGGTCAAACAGGTGCGTACCGGGTCGGCAGGTACACCCCAAATTCAGTGCACCACCACCGGGTTTTGCGCCAGTTCGGCGTACTGTTCCAGCGTCTCTTCAACTTCTTCCTGGGTGGGCATGTTGACCTGCCAGGCGACGATGTGCTGCTGGAACAGCTCGGCCCAGGAGCCGTCGAGGTACACCTCTTTGCCCGAGCGCTTGTCCACGATCTCAAAGCCATGGCGCGCCAGCATGGGCACGCCCTGGGGGTATTGCGCGGTTTTGATCTCGCTCAGGGCGGTGTTGCCCGGTCCGTTGGCCGATGCCGGGCTCATGTCCTGCGCTTGCGCGTTGGCCAGCATGTGGGTCACGGTGAAGGTTTCGGAGTCGTAGAGCGTGTGCATGCGGTGCTTTTT